>JAYUEA010000104.1:0-2328 GCA_043739465.1 Propionibacteriaceae bacterium | reverse complement strand
CATGTCCGCCGATGGGGGTCAGCACCGGCACCCCGGCCTTCACCAACGCGTCGCCCAGGTAGCCGGTCGAGCGGATCCGGTATCGCAGGTAGTCGTGGTTGACGACCTCCTTGAGCCCTTGCGCCAGCGCCTCGAGATCGCGACCGGCCAACCCGCCATACGTCGGGAACCCCTCGGTGAGGATCAGCACGTTGCGGCATTCCCGGGCCAGCTCGTCGTCGTTCATCGCCAGCCACCCACCGATGTTGCCCATCGGGTCCTTCTTGGCGCTCATCGTCATGCCGTCGGCCAGCGAGGCCATCTCGCGCACGATGTCGGCCACGTCACGGTCGCCGTGCCCGGGCTCGCGCTCGTGGATGAACCAGGCGTTCTCGGCGAAGCGGCAGGCGTCCAGGAACAGCTTCTTGCCGTACCTGTCGCACACCTCGCGGACCGCGTGCAGGTTGGCCAGCGACACCGGCTGCCCGCCCCCGCTGTTGTTGGTGATCGTGACGAAGACGACCGGGACGTCGTCTCCGCGCTCGTGCAGCAACGCGTCCAGCGCCTCGATGTCCATGTTGCCCTTGAACGGGTGGTCGGCCTGCGGGTCGCGGCCCTGCGCGATGACCAGGTCGACGGCCGTCGCCCCCGAGGCCTCGACGTTGGCCCGGGTGGTGTCGAAGTGGGTGTTGTTCGGGACGATCTTCCCGGGGCCCCCGAGGACGCTGAAGATGATCTTCTCGGCCGCTCGGCCCTGATGGGTGGGCAGCACGTGCTCGAACGGGAACAGCTCACGCACGGCGTCCTGGAAGATGAAGAAGGAGGGCGATCCGGCATACGACTCGTCACCGTGCTGTATGGCGGCCCACTGGTCGCGGCTCATCGCGCCGGTGCCCGAGTCGGTGAGCAGGTCGATCAGCACGTCCTGGGCGTTCACCCTGAACAGGTTGTAGCCGGCCGCGGCGATCGCTGCCTTGCGCTGCTCTGGTGTGGTCATCCGCAGCGGCTCCACGGAGTGGATCCGGAAGGGCTCGATGATCGTGCGGTATGTCGGTGCGTCCATGCCCACGATGGTGCCCGCAGGCCACGCCGCGGTGAAGGCCGGGGTGCGCGCCGCCGTGCGGATGCACTGTTACGGACTGACATGCGTGCTCTGGGACCCGGCATACCTGCCGCGCGTTGCAGCGCAGACTCGTCCAGGGCCATCGGGTGAATTGGCTGTCGGTGCCAGGTCGTAGCCTGCAGCCAACACCTCGAACGATGCTCGGAGCAGGGGAGATGGGCGCGTGCAGCGCATTGACGGTCAGCTGGTTCTGAGCCCGACGGACCTCACCAAGCACCTGGCCTGTCCGCACATCACGACGCTGGATCTGGGCGCCCTGGCAGACACTGACTTCAGTGACCCGGCTCGTGGCGGCGCGAAGGCCGCTGACGACGCGCTCAACCTCGTGTTCAGCAAGGGCATGGACCACGAGAGGGCCTATCTCCAGCGCCTGCGCCTGGCCGGGCTGGTGGTCACCGAGATCCCCACCCGTTTCGACGCGGCCGGCCGGGTCGAGGCCGAGCAGCAGACCCTCGCCGCGATGCGCACTGGGGTGGACGTGATCTACCAGGCGACGTTCTACGACGGGCAGTGGGGCGGCCAGGCCGACTTCCTGCTGCGCACGGATCGACCCAGCGACCTTGGCGAATGGTCCTACGACATCGCCGACACCAAGCTCGCCCGCCGCCTCAAGGTCCCCGCGTTGCTCCAGATGGCCACGTATGCCGAGCGGCTGGCTGTGCTCCAGGGGGTGCACCCCCAGTTCCTCACCGTCGTCACCGGCGACGGGGTCGAGCGTCCCTGGCGCCTGGCCGATGTCGCCTCGTACGCCCGGCGCGCCCGGAGCCGGTTGCGCCAGGCCGTCGAGGCACCCCCGGCCACCCAACCAGTGCCCGTGGCCCACTGCGCCCAGTGCCGATGGTCGACCCGGTGCGGTGACCAGTGGGAGTCGGCCGACGACCTGTCACTGGTCGCCGGGATGCGCAAGGAACATCGGCAAACCCTTGTCGCTGCAGGGATCTCGACCGTCGTTGACCTCGGCCGGGCCGATCCCGCCGACCTCCCTCGCATCATCGGGAAGCCCTCCCGGGAGCGGCTCACCCAGCAGGCCCGCCTCCAGGTGGCCGAGCGCACGACGGGCGTGCCGTCATACGAGCTGCTGTCTCCCGAGGCGGGCAAAGGGCTGCTCGGGCTGCCCACACCCAACCCGGGCGACGTCTATCTCGACTTCGAGGGTGACCCCTTTGCTCATGACGGGGCCGGCCGTGAGTACCTCGCGGGTCTCTGGGACCGCGACGGCACGTTCA
>JAYUEA010000103.1:0-7036 GCA_043739465.1 Propionibacteriaceae bacterium | reverse complement strand
GGAGTCAGCGTCGCGCAGGTCGATTCGTCGGAGCACAGCCTTGAGTCTATTGAGACCACTGCTCATGGTTCGCGGCGATATCACCCACCGTCCGCCACTCGCAATGACGACCTCCCCGAGTCCGCTCGTGCGGTTGAATGAGCCTGTGCTTCTTGTCACTGGCCTCGCGCCCCTGTTCATCGGCGTGGGCACGGTGGTCAACGTCGGCACGGTGATCGTCGGCTCGCTGCTCGGACTGCTGATCGGCAACCGGCTGCCGGAGCGCACCCGCACCCTCGTCACCCAGTCGCTCGGTCTCATCACCACCGTACTGGCGCTGATGAACGCCTGGCAGATCTCGTCGGCCGACCTCACGAACCTGGTCGGGCGCGGCGTCGGCATGATCGTGCTCGTCATGGCGCTGCTGTTCGGCAGCATCATCGGGTCGGCCTTGAAGCTTCAGGACCGCGTCGAGGGCCTGGCGGGTCGGATCACCGACCGCATCGGACAGGGCGGCGAGACCCGGCAGCACTTCGTGACGGCCATCGTCACCCCGTCGCTCCTGTTCTGCATCGGCCCGCTGACGATCGTCGGCTCCCTCACGGACGGCCTCGGCCGTGGCTCCGACCAGCTCATCGTGAAGTCGATCCTCGACGGGTTCGCCGCGATCGCGTTCGCCTCCTCGTTGGGCATCGGCGTGCTGTTCAGCGCCGCGATCGTCGCCCTGATCCAGGGCCTGCTGACGCTCGCTGGCTTCCTGCTCGGGGACGTCCTACCCACCGCGTACGTCGACATCATCACCGCCACCGGCGGCGTCATCCTGCTCGCCCTCGCGCTCGGCCTGCTCGACGTGAAGCGGATCCGCGTCGCCGAGCTGCTACCTGCCCTGGTCCTCGCACCCCTGCTGCTGCTCGGCGTCTCCCTGGTGTTCTGATGGCCAAGAAGCCCGGCGGCACGCCCGCGCTCGAGCTCCTCGCGAAGGCCGGCGTATCCTTCACCGTCCACGAGTACGAGCACGCCCGACGGCTACGGCGCGTGGCCGCAGCTGCTCGTGTGGTGCCTCGACCCGTCGACCCTGTCGGGCTGTACGAGCTCAGCCGCGGCCCGTGTTCAGCGTGGCCAGCCGAGCCGTGAGCACGGTCGTGAACGTGCACCACGTCGCGTACAGGCCGAGCACACCGGCCTTTCCCGGCCCCGTGGTGGCGGCCCGTCGGCTGAGGTCGGCGCTGCTCGCGGCCAGCAGCGCGGACACGACGGCGGCCAACGGAAGCCGGTGCGCGCGGAAGAACAGCCCGCTCCAGCCCGCGTTGACGACGAGGTTCACCGCCAGCGCCTTCGCGAAGGCCGCAGCCTCGTCCTTCTCGCCCGCGTCCAGCAGCTCGCTGATCGTCACGGTGGAGCTGATCCAGATGAGCCCGTAGAGGGTCGTCCAGACCACGGGGACCGCTGCCGCGGGAGGCGTCCAGGCGGGCATCCTCAACCCGGTGTACCAGTTGCTCTTCGGGTCCGCGAGCAGCGTCCCGACGAGCACGCAGGCTCCCACCCCGGCTCCGACCGCCTTCGAGACACGGCTCCACTGCATGGGGTCATAGCTGCGTCCAGCGCGTCGGATCGCCTCGTCGAAGCCGGTGGGCCCGCCGGGCGGAAGGCCCATCAACGACTCGGCCGCCGAGTCGTGACAGACGGCCTCATGGATGAGGCTGCCCACGAGCGGTCGCGCGACCCCTGTGTCGACGGGGGTCACGAAACCCATCCAGAGGCTGGCCAGCCATGGCGTCAGGACCGGCACCGTGACGATCGGGCGCGGGTTCAGCCCTGTCACGGACGCGTACCGCTTCATCATCTGCGCGTACGTCAGAACCTCAGGCCCGCCGATGTCGATCGTGCGGCTGACCTCGCTCGGCAACGATGCCGCGGCGACGAGGTAGTACAGCGCATCGTCGACGGCGATCGGCTGGATCCGGTTGCGCAGCCACTTCGGCCCGATCACCGCCGGGATCCGCTCGGTGAGGTGGCGGAGGATGTCGAACGACGCCGACCCTTCGCCGAGCACGACCCCTGCCTGGAGCACGGCCGTCGGCACCCCGGAGGAGAGGAGGATCTCCCCCACCTCCACGCGGGAGCCGAGGTGCTCGGAGAGCTTCTCGTTCGCGGGGTGCAGCCCACTCAGGTAGACGATCCTCGAGAGGCCCGTGTTGCGAGCCACGCGGGCGAAGCCGGTCGCCACGTTCCGGTCGCGCTCGACGAAATCGCCGTGGCCGTCCATCGAGTGGATGAGGAAGTACGCGACGTCGCAGCCGGTGAACGCGCGCCGCAGGGCGTCCTCGTCGGTCGCGTCGCCCTCGGCCACCTCCACGGTGCGCGACCAGTCCGCGTTCAGCCGGGCCGCCGACCGCGTCAGCACGCGTACGTCGAAGCCCGCTGCGAGAAGCTTCGGCACGAGCAGCGATCCGATGTAGCCCGTCGCGCCAGTCACCAGTACACGTGTCACGAGGTTCTCCCGAAGTCGAGGGTGACGGGAAGGAGGTAGAGCATCCCGACGGACCACGTCAGGTGCGTGATGACTGGACCCAGGAAGCCACCGGTGACGCGTCGCTGCGCGCCGACGAGGAGCCCCAGCGCGAGAGCGGCGAAGACCAGCAGCGGTACGCCGGTGAACACCGTCGCCACCGCGTACAGGACGCTGCTCCCGGCGACCCGCCACCGAGGGGGCAGCGCCGCGAACAGGGCTCCCCGGAAGAAGAGCTCCTCGGCGAAGCCGCTCACCACGGTCGTGATCGTGACGAGGGCGAGAGAGCCGTAGCGGGCATGGTCGAGAAGCGTGTCGACCGGTCCGCTGAGCACGGGGATTCGCGCGACGACCAGGCTCCCCGCCAGGAACAGCGCGAGAAGCACGCCTCCGAGGATCAGCGACTGGACGATCGACCAGCTCGTCCCGCCGGCCCGGGTCCTTCCCCTGCCCAGGTACAGCGGCCCGGAACCGAAGGCGCCGATCGCCCAGATCGCTGCCACACCGAGCGCCCACGTGTAGAACATCGGGTCTCCGGGCCTCACCGAGATGGCCAGGCCCAGCGCCAGCGCACCCACGACAAGGGTCACGCCCGCGACGATCCGCCGCCGGAGCACGGCGCCGTCCGGGTCGCGATGGTCGTGGTCGAGGGGTTGTACGAGGCTGGCGCGTAAGAAGTCGCGCATCTCGTGTGCGAGTCTCCTCGCCGGCGAGGGGTGAGTGGGCATGACACTCCTCTTTCTCGACGGCGGACGTGCTCGTGCCTCGGCAACATACCCCCACCGGTGAAAACTCCGGGTTCGACGACATCCAAAGGCTGCGGTTGGCGGACGCCGGGCGCGACGCTCGCTGGAGGTACCCGTCCCCACGACCGCACCGAGACTCAGCCCTCGTGTGGACAGCCATGGGGTGGGCCAGTGTGGCACGGGTCGACCCCGGGAGGACCGACAGGTGCTCGGCGACACACTCAGGTTGGCGGACATTCGGCGGATTCATCCCGGGCGAGATGCCCTCTGATGCCAGCGAGGCGCCGGACTGGGGGAACGTGGTGTTGAACCTGGCCGGGGACCCGCTACCTCCTACCAGGACCGGCCGGTGGTGGATGACCGATACCTGGCATTGGAGTTCCCGCATACCCCGCCCAGCCTGCAGAACGTCATGGTCACCTCTGCTCCAGATGGGCTACCAGCCGCGCGGCCCCCGCCGCGACAAGCACTTCTGTCGATCCGCATAACCCGGGCGGTCGGCAGATCAGACGACGTCGTCGTTGAGGACCGTCACTCCCCGTTGCGTCGACCGAACTGGAAGAACCTGCGGCGCGGTGTGGGCTCCGGCAGAGGCGCGATGTCGTGGCCCACGACCTCGCCGGCCTCGACGGCCTCGTCACGCCGACCCGCGGGTTGGTGCCGACGCTGACGCCGAGGACGGGGCTCCTCCTCGGCGTCGGGCCCCATGGAGCTCGCCACGAGGATCGGCAGCACACCGGCGAAAACCCAGACGACGAGCGCGATCGGCGAGTGGAGCTGGAAGTCGATGGGGATGACGTCGCCGGGGCTGGCGGCGGCGAGCCGGGTGTCGAACGAGCCAGGGCCGAGCCAGCGGCCGGTGACGTCGCAGATGCCGCCGGCGAGCAGCGCCCCGAGGCCGGCCACGAACGTCACTGGCCAGCCCACGTCCTTGAACCAGCGCCAGGCGACGTAGCCGAGCGCGACACCCACCGTGATTCCGAGACCGGAGAACCAGGCGTCAGTGCCGAAGAACTCCGTCAGGCCGCGCTCGGTGGTGTAGCCGCGGAAGTCCTCCCTGATCGTGTACGTAGGAAGGTCCACGACGCCCCACCAGAAGATCCCGCAGAGGAAGCCGACAAGGGCGGCCATCGCGGCGAAGGCGAGGAACCAGCCGAGCAAGGTGCTGATGGCGCGCCAGACCGTGCGACTGCTGTAGGGGTCCTCGCCGCTGGCGAGTGCCTCCTGCGGCACCGTCATGCTCATCGCTCTCCTGACCAGGTGCTGATCTCGTGCCCGACCACTTTAGGCCACGCAGGCAGGCCCGAGGAGCGCCTTCAGGTCGGCCATCAGCGCTCCCGAGGTGGCGACCCGCAGGTCGGCGCCCAGGCGCAACGTCTTCGGCGCCTCCCCGTTCAGCAGCCGAAGTCGTACCTCCTGGCTGCCCGGATGGTTGTGGAGCACGCCTTTGAGCCGGGACACAAGCTCCGGCGTGACCCGTACGACGGGCACCGAGATCGTCAGCGGTTCGGCGTTCGAGGCCGACACGTTGATCACCGTCACGGAGCTGCCCATGATCTCGACGCCATCCTCACGGGCACGGACGCGACCGGTCACCGACACCACGGTGTCCGTGGCCAGCGCCAGAGCCACGCTCTGGTAGGCCTTTGGGAACAGCATGATGTCGATCGACGCGTCGAGGTCCTCGACGGTGATGATCGCCCACGTCTCACCCTGGCGGTTCTGCTTGCGCTGGACCTGCGTGATCATGCCCGCGATCGTCACCATGCCCTCGCGGGGCTCGTCGTGCAAGGCCGAGATCGACACGTCGCGCTTGCTCGCGATGACATGGTCGAGTCCGTTCAGCGGATGGTCCGACACGTACAGGCCGAGCATCTCCCGCTCGAACGCGAGCTTTGTCCGCTTGTCCCAGTCGGGCATGTCGGGCACAGCCGCCGACGACGGGGCCGCCTGGTCCTCGGTGCCGCCGCCGTCTCCGAACAGGTCGTCCTGCCCGAAGGCCTGGTTGCGCTTCAGGTCGAGGACATGGTCGATCGCGCTCTCGTACACCTCCATCAGCGCCCGCCGCGGGTGGTTCAGCGTGTCGAAGGCGCCCGCCTTGATGAGTGACTCGACAGTGCGCTTGTTGCAGACGGCCAGCGGCGCGCGGTCGAGGAAGTCGTGGAAGCTCGTCGCGGGACCGTTCTCGGTGCGAGCGGCCACGACGGCCTCCACCACCGCGCTGCCCACGTTCCTGATGGCAGCAAGTCCGAACCGTACGTCCTCGCCGACGGCCGAGAACTCGGCCACCGAGGTGTTCACGTCGGGCGGCAGCACGTTGATGTGCAGGCCACGCATGTCCGCCAGGTACAGCGCCATCTTGTCCTTGTCATCGCCGACGCTGGTGAGCAGCGCGGCGCCGAACTCGGCCGGGTAGTTGGCCTTGAGGAAGGCGGTCCAGTACGACACGTACGCGTAGCCGGCTGCGTGCGACTTGTTGAACGCATAGTCGGCGAACGGGACCATCGTGTCCCACAGCGCCTTCGTCGCGGCCTCGGAGTAGCCGTTGCCCCGCATCCCGGAGTGGAAGTGGTCCCACTCCTTGTCCAGGATCTCCTTCTTCTTCTTGCCCATGGCCCGCCGCAGCAGGTCTGCGCCGCCGAGCGAGTAGCCCGCCAGGCTGCGCGCAGCCGCCATGATCTGCTCCTGGTAGACGAGCAGGTGGTACGTGTCGCCGAGGATCGGGTCGAGAGCGTCCTTCAGATCCGGGTGGATCGCCTCGATCCTCTGGCGACCGTTCTTGCGCTCGGCGTAGTTGATGTGGGCGTTCGCGCCCATCGGGCCCGGCCGGTACAAGGCGATGACCGCGATGATGTCCTCGAAACGGTTCGGCTTCAGCAGCCGCAGCAGCGCCCGCATCGGGCCACCGTCGAGCTGGAACACCCCGAGCGTGTCGCCTCGGGCCAGCAGCTCGTACGTCGCGACGTCGTCGAACGGCACGTCGCGCATGACGAGGTCGATGCCGCGGTTCATCCTGATGTTGCGCACGCACGCGTCGATGACGCCGAGGTTGCGCAGGCCGAGGAAGTCCATCTTCATCAGGCCCATCTCCTCGCACTGCGGGTAGGCGAAGCCGGCGATGATCATGCCGTCCTTGTCCCGCCTGTGCATGGGGATGACGTCGAGCAATGGCTCGTTGGAGATGATGAACGCGCAGGCGTGGACACCGGTCTGACGGATCAGGCCCTCGATGCCGCGACCGGTGTCGACGACCCGCTTCACGTCGGGGTCGCTCTCGTACAACCCTCGGAACTCGCCGCCCTCGGAGTAGCGCTTGTGGCTCGGGTCGAAGATGTCCTTGAGCGGCACGTCCTTGCCCATCACGGCAGCCGGCATGGCCTTCGTGATGCGCTCGCCCATCGCGAACGGGTAGCCGAGGATGCGGCTCGCGTCCTTGACGGCAGCCTTCGCCTTGATCGTGCCGAACGTGTTCACCTGGCTCGTGTACGCCTCGCCGTACTTGTTCGTCACGTAGGTGATGATCTTGTCGCGCTGACGGTCGTCGAAGTCGAGGTCGATGTCGGGCGGCGAGATGCGCTCGGGGTTGAGGAAACGCTCGAACAGCAGCCCGTGCTGCATGGGGTCGACCTCGATGATCTGGGTCAGGAACGAGACCATCGACCCCGCCGCTGAGCCCCGGCCTGGCCCCACGGGCACGCCGTTCTCGCGGGCGTAGCGGCAGATGTCGGCGACGATCAGGAAGTACGACGAGTACCCCATCGGCTCGATGACGCTCATCTCCAGCTCGACCCGCTCCCGCAGG
>JAYUEA010000102.1:0-7064 GCA_043739465.1 Propionibacteriaceae bacterium | reverse complement strand
CATGCGTGTCAACACCCCTCCGCCGGGTCACCAGGAGGACGTCGGCCAGCGTGCGCACATGGGGAAAGGCCTCTCAGGCAAGGCGTTCGGGAGGGCCCGCTGGTTAAGGTCCGCAGGAAGTCTGGAGCACCCCATCACCTCCAGGACAGGACCCCGGACGATGTGGAACAGCGTGCCCGAACCCGCAGTTGGAAGGACAGGAACAGTCCGGCGAGCGCGTTGCGAGTGGGGCGTTTACCTTGATTCGTTTGCGGTTGGCGTGGTCCGGGTGCGTGCATCGCAAGGCGCCGGAGCGCATGCGTACCGGGTCGTACGACGAGCTTCGGCAACGCCGCGAGGTGCGTGCCCGGGACGCGCCACGCGTCAATGGATTTCGGCCACGCGACACGAGGGGCATTGTCGTGGGCACGCTCGTCTTCTGTGCACTGTTGCTCCTCGTGCCTGTCCTGATCACCGGAGGGTGGATGCTGTTCATGCTCCTGGTGGCCAGCTCCTAGCCCTCTGCAGGCGTATTGAGCAGCCGCACGTGACAGCATGAGGTCGTCCGAAGGGGGACGACATGTTGGCTGACGACATCGCGCGGGTGCTGGTCGTGGGGGCCGGGACCATGGGTCAGCAGATCGCGTTGCAGTGCGCAGCGCGCGGGTTCGAGGTCGTGGTGCTCGACGCGGATCCCGAGACGCTGACGCGGGCCCGGGAGCGTCTGACCGCGCTGTCCGCGGCACTCGTCGGTGAGCCGGCGTTCGCGGGTGTCGACCTCGTACATGTCGTCGCTGCGATCCGGTACGAGAGCGACGCAGCCACGGCGGCATCTGAGGTCGACCTCGTGTCCGAGTCCGTACCGGAGGATCCCGTGCTCAAGGGGAAGGTGTTCGCCGAGCTCGATCGGGTGTGTCCAGACCGCACGGTGTTCGCCACGAACACGTCGTCGCTGCTGCCGTCCATGTTCGCGGAGGCCAGCGGGCGTCCGGATCGCCTCGCGGCCCTCCACTTCCATCAGCCCGTCTGGTCGGCCAACGTCGTCGACGTCATGCCTCATCCGGGCACCTCGCCGGAGACCGTCCAGCTCCTCCTCGGCTTCGCCGCACGCATCGGGCAGGTACCGATCGAGCTGCACCGGGAGAGCATGGGGTACGTCTTTAACGCCATGTACAACGCGCTGAACCGCGAGGCGATCACCCTCGCCGCCAACGGCATCGCGACCGTGGAGGACATCGACCGAGCGTGGACGACGGTCATGAAGACGCCTCAGGGTCCGTTCGGCATGCTCGATTTCGTCGGCATCGACACGGCCTGGCACATCACCGACTACTGGGCCACGGCCACCGGAGACCCGCAGCTCGTCACGAACACGGCGTGGCTCAAGGGCTACCTCGACCGAGGACGCGCGGGCGTCAAGACGGGCAAGGGGTTCTACGACTACTCGGGCTGAACCGCAGCAGGCATCCCGCCGCAGAATCCGCGTTTTGATACCGGATCGACCCTCAACGCCCGATTCGACGCGGAATCGGCGCGATCGGGTATCAAAACGCGGATCTCCTCAGCGACTCGTGGCGATCGAAGCCTGGGCCCCACCGCTGCCCCGGACAGGGCTCGCGGGTGAACGTCGTGACGATCGGCAAGCGCTCCGGGCTAGGGTCGAGAACGTCTCTTCGCCGCTGCACCTCACCCTTCAAGGAGCCCTCATGGGAACCAAGCTCGCCCGCGCCGCTCTCTTCACCGCCGCACCCCTCCTCATTGCCACCGGTGGCGCCGCGTGGGCGGTGATCACCCAGCAGCTCAAGGCTCAGAAGATCGAAGTCCACAAGGACGCGCCGGAGCAGCTGGCGGGACGGTCTGTCGCCGGACCGATCACAGCCCTCACGCAGGCCTCGGTCATCGAGAAGCATGCGCTCGGCATGGGCCAGGGCCGCACCTTCGCCGAGGTCAGCGAGGAGTGGATGGAGGCGACGCAGTCCGGCGACACCGCGCGCGCCGACGAGCTCGCGGGACCTCGCCAGATGATCATGCAGGCGAACTTTATGCGGGCATCCCTGTTCACGTCGGTCCTCGCGTACGGGGTCGCGGCGCTCACCGTCGGAATCGGCGTCCTGAGCGCGGTCGTCGGCACCGCGTTCACGGGTTGTGACGACTGACCGTCCTTGGAGTGATGCTCGTACGGGCCGATGAAGACGACCGGGCGCTCGGCGTCGGGGATCTGCGCCGAGAAGTGATAGGTGTCGTCGAGATTCGACGGGATCCGCAGCCCCAGGATTCCGATGATCTTGGCGATGGCCCCTGTTGAGCCGGAGCCGGTGAAGATCACGACGATGCTGTCGTCGCCGCCGACAGATTCGGAGATGAGGCGGCGGGCATCCTCGCGGAGTCGCGTGGTCTGGAGGCCTGTCCCGGAGGCTTCGGTTTGGGTGTTGGCATAGCCGGGAGGACCTCGAGGCGGAGGAAGTCCTCCAGGAAGCCGAGTCCTCGCCCAGACGCGGTGTAGTCGGCGTACGTCACCCGCCGCGGCCCGTAGGGTGCCGGCAGCGCCCGATCGTCACCGACCGCCGACTCCGGGACCTGCCGCAGGATCGCCTCGAAGCGTGACGTTGTTCACTGAGGACTCGTCTCTGCGGCTATGCAGCCGCTACCTACGCAGACTGAGCCACTTCACGCCACGCCATGTCATGTCTGGAGCGATAGCGTCGTGGGAGGAGGCACATCATGAGCTACGCATTGAGCATCGACATGGTCCGGCCGTTCGACGAGGTGGTCCCCCAGGTCAAGGATGCGCTGGCGGCCAACGGCTTCGGCATCGTCGCTGAGATCGACATGCAGAAGATCCTTGCGCTGAAGATCGGCATCGAGATCGAGCCGCACCTGATTCTCGGCGCGTGCAACCCTCGATTCGCCCACCAAGCTCTCCAGGTCGAACCATCCATCGGCCTGCTGCTGCCGTGCAACGTCGTCATCCGGAGGACTGGCGAGGTCACAGTCGTCGAGGCCATCAATCCCGAGGCGTTGGTGACACTGACCGAGAACCCCGCGATGACCTCGCTGTCGCAGGACCTCGCGGCTGCCCTGAACGCGACCCTCGAGACGCTCCGCGACCTCGCCTGACTGCCGAGAGGCTTCTGGAGCGGAGCGGGAGTGGGAGCGACCCGGCAGAACATCGCGGGTGAGGACTCACCCTCAACGGCCCTGGTGCATCCCCTGCTCAGAACGCTGTTGCCCCCTGGACGTTGGTCGGGGCAGATGCGCCCCCGGACTTCTCGATGCTGATCCCAAGAGCGTCGGACCGGGCGACCGGGCCCGTGAACCACTGCTTCGCAACGCCCCCGCTCCCCAGCAGGGCGTCGGGCGTGACCCGGGTCGGTGCGGTCAGCGGCCCGGCCAGCGTCCACAGCTGATAGGTCCGGTCCCCTTTCAGCGCCGGGAGGTCGCCGCTGGAGAACAGGGCGCGGTTCAGGCTCTTCGATGCGAGGAACGTGGCCTTCCCCCCGTCCTTCAGGTCGATCGTGTACGCCTTCAGGTCTGGTGCCCGGAGCAGCTCGGTCTCGGCCGACACGCTGGCCACCGGTGGCTGACGCTGGCTCAGCGACACCACCCAGCCGCCCAGCGCAAGGGCCACCACCGTGACCGCGGCAACGGCGAGCGACAGCACCCGGGTCATCCGCCGCGCCCGGCGCACAGCCAGCTCGTCGGTCGGCTCGGCGAGGACCTGGTCCTGTGCTCGATGGGGTACGGCCTCGACGGCGCCCGACGCCTGGTCCGCCACAGCGGCGCCCTCTTGGGGAGGCAGGACGCGTACGCCGGCGATGGCAGCCATGACCGATTCCTTCAGCGCCGGCGGCGGAGCCGTCCGCGACAGCAGCGACAGCTCGGTGGCGGTCTCACGGAACTCGACGACCTCACGCTGGCAGGTCGCGCAGTCATCAAGGTGCGCCTCGAAGTCGTTGAGCTCATGGCCTTCGAGTGCGTTCAGCACGTAGGCGCCCACGGCGCCATGGATCTCGCTCATGCCTCCACCCCCAGGGCGTCGCGAAGGCCGATGAGGCCGTCGCGTATTCGTGTCTTCACAGTGCCCAAGGGCAGCTTCAGCAGGGAGGCCACCTGGGTCTGGGTGTACCCGCCGAAGTAGGCCAGCCCGAGCGCCTCCCGCTGGATAGGTGTCAGTGAGGCCATCCCCTTGCGGACGCGTTCGATGTCCATCTTCGCCTCGACATCCTCCCAGACGTGGTCAGCCTCGCGGACGACGGCCGTGACGGCGTAGTGCTCGTCGCGGGCCACCTCGCTGCTGACCGAGCGCACCCGGTCCACCGCGCGGCGGTGGGCGATCGTCGACATCCAGGCCAGGACGCTGCCCTTGTCGGGAGCGTAGCGGGCCGACTGGCGCCAGACCTCCACGAACACCTCCTGGGTGACTTCAGCAGCATGGTCGGCGGAGCGCAGGATCCGCAGCACCAGCCCGTAGATGCGGGAAGCGGTGAGGTCGTACAGCTCGGAGAACGCGTCGTCGTGACCTCGCGACGAGCGAGCCACCAGCTCTGCCAGGTGCGCGCCCTCTACGTCACGCCTCACCACTGCGTGAGGGGGTGCCGGAACGGTCCGGGAGGCGTCGCCTCCCGGACCGGTCGGCACTGCTGAGAGCCCCATCCCCTGATCTCCCATCAGTGAGGTGTACGTGTCGTCATGACGACCTGGTACCCGTGGTCAAACCGGGTCAGGAAGCCGGCAGCAGGACGGTGTCGATGATATAGACCGTGGCATTGGCCGTCTTGACGTTGCCGCACACCACCTTGGCGGTCTTGTTGACCGTGAAGCTCTCGCCAGACCCGGTCACCATGACGCCCTGCTTGGGGTTGAGGCTGCCGAACGTGCCCGCCAGCTTGTCGGGGGTCAGCGTCTGGCCGACGACGTGCTCGGTCAGGATGGCGGTGAGCATCGCCTTGTCGGCCAGGACCTTGTCCAAGGTGGTCTTGTCGATCTTGGCGAAGGCGTCGTTGGTGGGCGCGAAGACCGTGATGCCCTTGGCGTTGTTCAGCGTGTCGACGAGGCCGGCCTTCGTGACGGCCGTCACCAGAGTGCTGAGCAGCGGGTTGTTGCTGGCGGCCGTGGCGACCGGATCGGACGACATGCCGTCGAACGAACCCTTGCCGCTCATCGGCACCGAGGCGCAGCCTGCACCGAAGGGCTGGGCCGTCCCCATGGTGGAGGGTGTCATCGCCGGGGTAGTCATGGGGGCGCTCATCGACGGCGCCGAAGTGGTGGCTGGCGCTGCGGCGGTCATGCCGCCGCTGCACGCGGTCAGAGCCATGGGGAGGGCGAGCCCGGCGGCCAGGGCCACGAGCTTTGCGGTGCGGTTCTTGGCGAACATCGGGTGTTCCTTCCATCGGTGACAGTCCCTGAGGGGGTCCGTCTCTTATCAGGTATTCGGTGCGGTCGGCCGAACGGATTGGTGGATCCCTACACGGACGTGAACTGGATCTGGTGCCAGCCGCGCGCGCCGCTGGGAAAGACCTTGGTGCGCGCCTCGGGCTGGGTGTTGCCGTCGAGGTCGGTGGCCCGCACCTGCGCGCTGTGGAGCCCGGCGGGCCCGTCGTAGACGTAGGACCACTGCCGCCACAGGTCGATGCCGCCGTCGGCCGCGAGCTTGGCTTGCTTCCAGTCGCCCCCGTCGATGCGGATCTCGACCTTTGCGATGCCGCGGTGCTGTGCCCACGCGACGCCGGCGATGACGGGCTTCTCCTTCGGCAGCTTCGTCAGGGACTGCGGCACGTCGATGCGGCTCTGGGTGAGGACCGGGGCATCTGTCGCCCAGCCGCGCTGGGTCCAGTACGCGGTACGGGCCGCGTAGCTGGTGAACTCGATGCGCTGCAGCCACTTGGTGGCCGACACGAACCCGAACAGACCGGGCACCAGCATGCGGGCGGGGTAGCCGCGCTCGTCGGCCAGCGGTTCGCCGTTCAGACCGACGACGACCATCGCGTCCCGGCCGTCGCTGAGGGCCTGGTACGGCGTCGAGCAGGTGTAGTTGGAGTCGAGGGAGTACGAGTACACCTGGTCGACCCCCGGCTTGACGCCCACGCGGGCGATCAGGTCGTGGAACGGTACGCCCAGCCAGCGTCCGGTGCTGATGTAGGGCCCGCCCACCTCGTTGGAGACGCAGGTCAAGGTGATGTCCCGCTCCACCAGCGGCATGGCGAGCAGCTCGTCGTAGGTCAGGGTGAGCGGGCGATCAACCATGCCGTTGAGGGTCAGCGTCCAGGTCGAGGCGTCGATGTGCGGGGTGATCAGGCTGATGTCGACCCGGTAGAAGTCAGCGGCCGGCGTCGTGAACTCCACGACTCCTGGCACCTGTACGGCATCGGGGAGATCCTTGGCCGCGGAGGACGGCGCGGGCAGGCCCAGGGCCCGGCGGGCGGCGGACGCTGCGTCACGAGCCTTGCCGACCACGTACCCGCCGGCTCCGGCGACGGCTCCCACAGCTGCCGTCGCCACCAGGGTCACGAGGAAGCCGCGCCGCGAGCGTCCCTTCGCGGCGTCGAGGGCGGAGTTCTCCGCGGGATCAGCCACCGGACGGGTACGCAACAGGTGCAGGGCCGCGATGCCGACCACGCCGGCGACGACGGACGGGATCGCGTCCCCTATCGGCCCGCGGGTGAGGGCTGCGCCGGCGCCTGCGACCCCGAGCAGGCCGATCGCGAGTTCTGCCAGGCGGGGACGCCGCCAGGCGATCAACCCGACGACAGCGCCGAAGATGACCAGCACAACCCCGATGCTGCTGACGAGGATGGGCTTGTCAGACGTGCCGAAGGTGCGGACGGCGAACTCCTTGGCCGGGGTCGGGGCTGCGTCGATCAGCGCCGAGCCCACGGCCAACACCGGCGAGGCGACCGGGTTGACCAGCGCTGCCACCAGATGGCCCACCCCGACGGCAGCGCCTGCAGCGACAACTCCGGTGAGCGCGCGCAGCACCGCCCGCGGTGGTGCCGGGCGCTCAGGTGGCAGGGACGTCGAACCCTCACGCGAAGTGGTCATGCCTGTGATTCGTAGCCGACGGCGCGGCGGATTGCCTCAGGGCCCCC
>JAYUEA010000101.1:0-7070 GCA_043739465.1 Propionibacteriaceae bacterium | reverse complement strand
ACGGCCACCGCGACGCAGGTGACGCGGCTCGTACGCACCTTCAGGCTCCGCGGCGACACGCTCGACTACCAGCTCGACATGGACTGGGCCGGCGGCTCTCAAGAGCGCCACCTGTCGTCCTCGCTCACGCGGGTACAGGCGTCGTAGAACAGCGACGACTAGTGTCGCGTGGCGGAAATCTGTTCATGGTTGGCGTGGTCGGGGTGCGTGCATCGCAAGGCGCTGGAGCGCAGGCGTACCGGGTCGTACGACGAGCTTCGGCAACACCGCGAGGTGCGTGCCCGGGGCGCGCCGAGCGTCAACGGATTTCAGCCACGGGACACTAGCGCTCCCGCTGCACGTACCTGACCGCTCGACGCGGCTCTGCCATGAGGTCGTCGACCGCTTCGCGCCACGCCGCGTAGTGCGCCGACGCGCGGTGCGCGGCAACAGCGTCCTCGGACACGTACCCCTCGACCAGCTGGAACCACGTCGGGTCGTCGATCTGCTGGACGACGTCGAACCTGGTCACTCCCGCCTCCTGACGGGAGTTGGCGGAGTTCTCCAGCGACGCCGCAAGGAACACGTCCTCCGCGCCGGGAACCACATGCACATGGACGAACGTGACGAATGCCTCGACGGACACGAGCGACTCCTTCGACGGTTGCCTGTTCCTAGTGTCGCGTGGCCGACACTGGATCCTACGGTCGCTCAGGCGACGCCCCACCACTCGTGCTTGGCGAGGAACGCCTGCAGGAGGACGGCGTTGACCGGCGTCTGGACGCCGTGCCGCTCCCCCAGCCGGACCACGGTGCCGGCGAACTCGCCGACCTCGGTGAGCCGATGCGCGAGCGCGTCCTGTGCCATCGAGGTGTAGTTCTCGGGCCCGAGGGTCGCCATCACCTCGAGGAACGTTGCGATGTCCGCTTCGGTGAGGTCGACGCCTTCGGCCTGCGCGACGGCGACCACTTCGCGCTGCGCAGTGATGACCAGGTCGAGGGCCGGTCCGGGCTTCTGGACGACGGCGTACGGCGCCTCGAGCAGGGCCGTCACCTGGTTGACACCCACGTTCACGAGGAACTTCCACCACAGCGCGTGGAGCATGTCCGAGCGCACCCGGCAGGTGACGCCCAGGTCGCCGAGGAGACGCTCGAGCTGTACGACACGGGCCGGCGGCTCAGCGGCCACCGGGTCGCCGACCTCGACCCATCCCAGGGTCGTGTACTGCACGTCGCCGCCGCGTCGCACACTGTCGATGCCGACACAGACCGACAACGGCACGTACGCCGCAGGGAATGCCCGTGTCAGCTCCCCCTCGCTCGTGATGCCGTTCAGGAGGCTGAGGACGACGGTTCCCGGCCCGACGTGGCCGGCCAGCTGCTCGACGGCGAGGGCCAGGTGATGGCACTTGACGGCCACGATGACCAGGTCAGCGGCCGCGACAGGCTCGCCGGGCTCGACGACGGTGAACCCGTACGGCCTTCCGTTCACGCTGACGCCCTCGCGACGGAGCCGCTCTGCCCGGGCACCCTCCGCGACGACGCGCAGCTCGGCCTGGGGAGCCGAATCGGCGATCCGCGCGGCGTACGACGCTCCGACCGCCCCCAGCCCGATGACACTGATGATCGTCACGCACGCCTCCTTCGTCCCGCCCACGCTATCGCCGGGCCGGCGGTTCAGCTGGACGGTCTGGCATCGTTGAGCAGGGCATCGACCAAGGCGAGGAACACGGAGTCGCCGTCGAAGCGGTCGTACATCTGGGTCCTTTCGCGGGCCCGCCGGCGGTACGCGTCCAGGGTGCTGAAGAACTCTCTGAGGTTGGCCTCGGTGAGTCTCGGCGCCGCACAGCCCAGGCCCTCGTCGGTGACGATGCGCGCGTTCAGCTGCTGCTCGTAGTGCTCGAAGGGCAGCAGGAACATCGGCACGTGCAGGTACAGCGCCTCGGTGATCAGGTTGTGCCCCGCCGTCGAGATGACCGCAGCCGACCGGCGCAGGCTGTCGATGAAGGCCGCTCGGTCGTTGCGCACCAGGGTCACGTTGTTCGGGACGACCGCGGCTTCCGCATCGACGAAGCATGTGAAGCGGTGGTCCGGGAACTGCACGAAAAGGGCGAGGAGGTCGTCGACCGACTGCGCGATGTGGCTCGCGGCCGAGATGTACACCGTCACGTGGCCCTCCTCCGGCAACGGGATCAGGTCCTTGACGTCGGGTCCCAGGATGGGCGGGATCACGGTCACCGGATACTCGGCGACGGGCGCGTACCCCACGTGGAAGAACGACGTGGCGACGCGAGCCCTGGCCTTGGGGAAGAAGAACCCGAGCCGCATCCGGTGCTCGTGCGGCGTGAAAGCGTCGATGGGCGGGCAGTCGTAGCCCAGGAACTTGCTCTGCTGGTCGAGGGTCACCAGCGGAGCGCCGAACAGGTACGCGATCTGCGCCGAGACCATGTCGTAGTCCGAGATCACCAGGTCGGGAGTGCCGAAACGCTGCTCGATGAGCCCGCACGCGTTCCAGAACGCGGGATGAGCTTCGGGCTGGGCGTTGCGGGGGTCGTCCGCGGTCGCACCGAAGTCGAGCCCGTACGGAGACGTGTGGATCATCGGCACGTAGACCCGGGCGTTGGGCACCTGCGGGAACACCGAGGTGAAGAAGTGGTGGCTCTGGTCGTTGGTGACCAGGATCACGTCGTGGCCGCGGGCTAGCAGCCCCTCGAGGATGGGCCGCTGACGGGTGCTGTGCCCCAGGCCGAACCCGCACACACCGAGCACGATCTTCATCGTCGTCGGTTCATGAGTCACGCTGGTTCACGCTGATCCGCAGGCCCAGGAGTCGCACCAGGGTGCTCACGTGCTGGATGGGGATGAAGCAGTGCTCGAAGTACCAGTTCTGGATGGTGCGGTA
Source organism: Propionibacteriaceae bacterium (assembly GCA_043739465.1). Lineage (GTDB taxonomy): Bacteria > Actinomycetota > Actinomycetes > Propionibacteriales > Propionibacteriaceae > Fen-668. The sequence goes on along the minus strand of JAYUEA010000101.1, from coordinate 4,190 downwards.
ATGCCGCCGCTTGAGCAGGACCGTCGGGATCTCGACGGCGAGGGTACGAAGTGTGGCGCCGACCAGCCGCAGCCTGGAGCTGCCTTCCTGGGCAAGGGCGAACCTCGCCTCGAACTGACCGTTGGCCGTCGCGCGCTTGAGGATGTAGCGCATCGTCATCTTCTCCGGCGGCACCCAGTGGTAGACCCGGAGATCCGGCGAGTAGAGGAAGACCGGAGACTCCTCACCCTCCCAGACCCGACGGAACAGTGCCGTCTCCTCGCCCATGCCCAGCTCAGTGCCCTTCATCCCCGCCGTCGACTCGAAGCCGGCATAGGTCTCCAGGATCGTTCTGCGCCAGATCATGTTCGAGCCCGAGAAGGCCTCTCCCGGGCGAAGGTGCCGCTGGACTTCACCGCGGGTCCTGATCTCGTACGCGTCCAGCCACCAGTCCGGTTTCGGGCTGGTGTAGAACGGGCGGATCGGGCCGCCGACGCAGCACAGGTTCTCCGGGTTGCGCTCGATGAGGACCTGAACGGTCTCCAGCCAGTCGGTCTCGGCTCTGGCGTCGTCGTCGAGGAACGCCACGTACGTGCCCCGTGCCGCCTGCCATCCGGTGTTGCGCGCCGTGGCCAGCCCCAGGCGACCTTCGTACAGGTAGCGCACGTTTGGATGTTCCGCGGCCAGGGCCTTCACCGCGTCGGCGGTGCCGTCGGTGGAGCAGTTGTCCACCACGACCACCTCGTACGCCTCGGCGGGCAGCGTCTGGGCCAGGACGCTCTCGACGGATGGCAGCACGTGCTCGATCCGGTTGTACGAGCAGATGACCACCGAGAACAGCATGCGGCCCAACGTAGTGTCAGTGTCCCGTTGCCTCCAGGGGCGTCAGGCCCAGTTCGCCTCGTTCTTCCGGCTCGGCTGTACACGCGGCGGCTCACCGGCCATCTTCGGGTACTCGGGCGGGTACGGCATCTCGCCCTGCCCGTTGCCCTCGTCGCGGACGTACCACTCGAGGGCCGTACGGATCGAGGCCGGTGTCGACTCCTCGAGCGCCTGCCAGACGTCGCCGCGGGCCTCGAAGCGCCCGGGCATCGTCACCACCGTGAAGTCGTCGGGCGACACGTCCGGGAGCTCCTCCCAGGTGAGCGGCGCCGAGACCCTCGCCTCCGGGGTCGGCCGGATCGAGTATGCGGAGGCCATCAGCCGGTCACGCGCCATCTGGTTGATGTCGACGAAGATCCGCTCCCCCCGTTCCTCCTTCCACCACGCCGTGGTCACGGTCTCGGGCAGCCGGCGCTCCAGCTCCCGGCCCACGGCGATCGCCGCGTGGCGGGCGTCGATGAAGTCGGCGGCCTCAATCCGGGCGAAGACGTGGAGCCCGCGGCCACCGGACGTCTTGGGGAACCCCGCCAGACCGGCGTCGGCCATGACGTCCCGCAGCGCCAGCGCGGCCACTCGAGCCATCGCGAACGTCGTCCCCGGCTGTGGGTCCAGGTCGATGCGCAGCTGGTCCACGTCGTCGGTGTTCGGGTGCCGCACCGGCCACGGGTGGAAGCGGATCGTGGCCAGGTTGACCATCCACACGATCGTGGCGAGATCGGCGGGCGCCACCTCGACCGCTGGGCGCCCCGAAGGGAAGATCACCGTGGTGGTCTGGACCCAGTCAGGAATACCGCGGGTCGGCGCATGCTTCTGGTAGAAGGCGTTGCCATCACGGTTGTCAGGACCACGCAACGACGCACCCGGGGTGACACCTTCGAGCCAGCGTTCCATGGTCGTCGGGCGATCCCTGAGGGCGGCCAGGATCCCCGGTCCGACCGCGAGGACGTACTTCACGACGTCGAGCTTGGTCAGACCGAGCTCGGGGAAGTACGGCTTCGACGGGCTGGAGATGCGTACCTCGCGCCCGTCCGCGTCGATGCGAGTCTCGTCCTTGGCCATGGTGGTCAGACTAGATCGCATGTCCAGAAGGGAGACCAGGGTGACATCACAGCTCAAAGTCATCAAGACCGAGCAGGAGTGGCGGAGCCAGCTCAGCGACGCGGAGTTCCACGTGCTGAGGCAGGCAGGTACCGAACGGCCGTTCAGCGGCGAGTACACCGACACGACCGCCGAGGGCGTGTACGAGTGTCGCGCCTGCGGGGTCGAGCTGTTCCGCTCGACGGAGAAGTTCGAGTCGCACTGTGGCTGGCCGTCCTTCTTCGCGCCTCTCGCCGGCGACACCGTCGAGTACATCGAGGACAAGTCTCTGGGAGGGGCGCGCATCGAGGTGCGGTGCGCGTCGTGCGGGTCCCACCTGGGGCACGTGTTCCACGGAGAGGGGTACGACACCCCGACCGACGACCGCTACTGCATCAACTCGGTGTGCCTGCGGCTGCGTCCGGCGCAGCAGTGAGTCAGGATCTGCTCTCGGCGCGTCCACAGCACGTCGATGGCATCCGCCACCTAGATTGACCTTGTGACCGCGCGAAGCCACTCCTCGCTCCCCTCGACGTTCGCGCGTGCTCTGCGCGAGCTGCGAGCCGTTCCCTGGCGTCCTGAGGTGTCGATCGAGGAGATCCCGTCGCCTCAGCGGATCGCCCCGTACTCGGTCGCCATCAGCGCTGATGTGGTCGTGGGCGACGACGATCGCGGCTCCGGCCGTCTCGTCCTGCTGCACGACCCGGCCGGCAACGAGGCCTGGGACGGCACGTTCCGCTGCGTCACGTACAGCAAGGCCGACGTCGAGCCCGAGATGGTCCGCGACCCGATGCTCGCTGAGGTCGTCTGGAGCTGGCTGGTCGAGGCCCTCGAGACCCGTGGCGCCACCTATCGCGAGCCCAGCGGCACCGTCTCGGCAGTGATCAGCACACCCTTCGGTGAGCTGGCCTCCGACCCGGGCAGCGCCGAGGTCGAGATCCGCGCCTCCTGGACCCCCGATCTGGGTCCGGGCCACTCGCTCGCTGATCATGCGGCCGCCTGGCAGGACGTGCTCTGCACGCTCAGCGGCCTGCAGCCGGTGCCTCCTGGCGTCGTGCCCCTCTCCGCCCGTCGATCGCGCCGATGACCGACGACGTGGAGGGCGACGAGGTTCCGATCCTCACGTCGCCGAGGGGCGGTGTGCCCGCGGTGGTCGAGACCTCAGAGGCCCTCGAGGAGCTTGCGACGTCTCTGGCGTCGGGCAGCGGACCTGTGGCTGTCGACACCGAACGCGCGCAGGGATTCCGCTACACGGGACGCGCGTACCTGGTGCAGTTCCGTCGCGAGGGCTCGGGCAACGCCCTGCTCGACCCGATCCCGCTCATGCCGGAGCCGGGGCTGTCACCCATCCAGCACGCGATCGCCGACGCCGAGTGGATCATCCACGCAGCGACCCAGGACCTTCCCTGCCTCGTCGATGCCGGGCTTCGTCCCGCGCGCCTGTTCGACACCGAGCTGGCTGCGCGGCTGCTGGGCTACCCGAGAGTCGCGCTCGGCACGCTGGTCGAGCAGCTCCTGGGCGTACGCCTGCTCAAGGAGCACAGCGCTGCCGACTGGTCCGTACGGCCGCTGCCGGCGGACTGGCTCGCCTATGCCACGCTCGACGTCGACCTGCTCATCGAGCTGCGTGACATCCTGGCCGAGCAGCTCCGCGTCGCGTACAAAGACGAATGGGCCGCCCAGGAGTTCGCCTACCTCGTCGCGCAGTCGGCGCTGCCGGTCGTGCCGCGCATCGACCCGTGGCGGCGCACGTCGGGGATGCACAGCGTCCGTACGGCTCGAGGGCTCGGCGTCGTACGGGAGCTCTGGACCGCACGTGACGAGCTCGCGCGTGAGCTCGACAAGGCTCCTGGCCGAATCCTCGGCGACGACGCCATCACCGCGGTGGCTGCGGGCGTCAAGGGTGCCTCGCCCACCGTCGACCAGCGCACGCTGCAGGCGATCCCCCGCTTCAACCGTCGTGAGGCCAAGCGTTACAGGCAGACCTGGCTCGACGCGATCCAGCGCGGGCTCACGCTGCCTCCGACCCAGCTTCCGCCCATGTACCTGCAGTCCGACGGTCCCCCTCCGCCCCGGGCGTGGGCTGCGCGTGAGCCCGAGGCCGCGAAGCGTTGGGAATCCGTACGACCTGTGCTGACCGAGCTTGCCGACACTCTCCAGCTGCCCATCGAGAACCTCATCGCGCCCGACCCGTTGCGACGGCTGCTGTGGACGCCGTCGGGTATCGACGAGCCTGCCGTGCGCGACCAGCT
>JAYUEA010000100.1:0-2342 GCA_043739465.1 Propionibacteriaceae bacterium | reverse complement strand
AGATCGGCGTCACCTTGTCCGGCTTCCTGTCCGCCGCGTTCGGTGGTGCGACGTTGTCAGAGCGGCTCGCGCCCGTACTCATCGGCTGGGGAGTCCCGGCCAGCATCGCGACGATGCTCGCGCTGGTGTTCATCACCATCGTGATCTCGTACTTCTCGATCGTGCTCGGCGAACTCGCCGCCAAGCGGCTCGCCATGCAGCGCGCTGAGGCTTTCGCGATGGCCCTGGCCCCCATGGTCGACGCGATCGCCAAGGCCGCTCGCCCTCTGATCTGGTTCCTGGGTGTGTCGACCAACGCGGTCGTACGGCTCCTCGGCGGCGATCCGAACGCCGGTCGCGAAGCCGTCAGCGAGCAGGAGCTGCGCGCGCTGGTCACCGGCTCGCACTCACTCGGTGCCGAGGAGCGCCGGATCGTCGACGAGCTGTTCGACGCGGGGGAGCGGTCACTTCGCGAGGTGATGGTGCCGCGCACCGAGGTCGACTTCCTGCCCGGCACGATGGCCGCGCACACCGCGATCCGCGAGGTGCAGGGAGCGCCGCACAGCCGTTACCCGGTGACGGGGCAGACCGTCGACGACGTGCTGGGCTTCCTCCACGTCCGTGACCTCATGGACCTCGACCCGGCCACGCGCAACACACCCGTCGCCCGGCTCGTACGACCCGTCACCTCCCTTCCCGAGACCGTCAAGATCCTGCACGCGCTCACCGAGATGCGCCGTGCGCACTCGCACATCGCGATCGTGCGCGACGAGTACGGGGGCACCGCCGGCATCGTCACCATCGAGGACCTGGTGGAGGAGCTGATCGGCGAGATCCAGGACGAGTACGACGTCGACCGCGCGTCCATCGTCCGCACGTCAGGGGCCGTCGACGTCGATGGTCTGCTGACGCTGGAGGAGTTCGCGGACCGGACGGGGTTCGAGCTGCCGGAGGGCCCGTACGACACGGTCGCGGGCTACTGGGTCGCCCAGCGCGGCGAGCTGCCGGAGCTGGGCGAGACCGTGACCGTCGCGCTGGAGCCGGTGACCGGCGACGCGAGCAGCGCCTTCGACATGTCCGTCACGGAGCTCGACGGGCGCCGGGCCGCACGCATCACCGTGCGTCGAACCGACACGGCCACAGGTACGGGTGGGGCTCCTGCTGACGGAACGGTCGACCGGTAGGCTCGGCGCGATCAGAACCCGGCACTATCGCGAGCGCTGAGGAGGTGACGTGCGGGACCCGGACGGCTCGAAGCTCTTGACGAGCGACGAGGTGGGAGGCCTGCTGCGCGCCGCCGTGCAGCACGCCGGTGGGGTGCTCCAGTCGTGGGCGCTCGACCACATCGACGCGAACCCGCAGCGGTCGACGACAGCGACGTACGTGGCTTCGGTCGAGTGGCCGCACGGCGTGCGCAAGGAGCTCCTCGGGGTCTCGGCACGGGCCGGAGGACTGGCACGTACCGACGAGCGCGCGGCGATCTTCGCCGACGGGGATCGCGAGGTCGCCGTGTGGATCTACCCCAAGGACCCCGACCTGCCGGGCTTGGAGCGCGCCGCGTACCCGACCGAGATGGCTGCCGTGCTCAACGAGTACCGGGTGTTCCCGACGCCCGTCGGGGTCGACCAGATCCGCCTCGACATGATCGGCTACCGGCCGCGCCGCCGGGCCGTGCTCAAGTGCACCGTGAGCTCGCCGGCCAAGGTTCTGTACGTGAAGGTGCTGCGCGAGCGGCTGTTCGAGTCGGTGAAGTCCCGGCACGAGCTGCTCATCGAGGCGGGCGTTCCGGCGCCGATCATCCTCGCGGCCACGTCCGACCATCTGCTGGTGCTCGACGAGCTGCCCGGCCGTCCCCTGGCTCGGGCGATCTTCGATGACGAGGCACCGACGACGGCCGAGCGGCTGATCCGCGTGCTCGACGCGATGCCGGCGAGCGTCGCGGCCCTCGAGCGGCGGCCGCCGTGGGCGGACGCCGTGAAGCACTACGCCCGAATGGTCTCCCAGGCCGTGCCCCCGCTCCAACCGCGGCTCGACTGGATGTCCGAGGCGATCAGCCAAGGTCTCGCCGACTGCCCGGAGGGCGACGAGCCGACCCACGGCGACTTCCACGAGGGGCAGATCTTCGCACGCAACGGCCACGTCTCGGGGATCCTCGACATCGACACTGTCGGACCCGGCCGCCGGGCCGACGACCTCGCCTGCCTCATAGCCCACCTGTCGACGGTGCAGCGCATGAACACCCGCCAGGCAGACCGTGTCCATGCGCTGCTGCGAGGTTGGGTGCCGGTCTTTGACGAGCGCGTCGACCCGACGGAGCTTCGCCTGCGAGCGGCCGCAGTGATCATCTCGCTGGCGACGGGCCC
>JAYUEA010000099.1:0-2370 GCA_043739465.1 Propionibacteriaceae bacterium | reverse complement strand
TACTGTCCACATACCCGAGCATCACGTCTCCCTTGACGGATCAGTCGATAACGAATCGGTCACCCTGGCCGGTGATCCCAGACCTCAGTGTTACTGTCTGGTCAGTAACTGTACGTCCCCACCAGCCTCACCGGAGAGGGTTCATGGGAATCGAGAGCTTCGTCGACGAGCCCGCCCCCGCATCAGCCGGGTGGATCGGCCTCACCGGCAGCGACTGGACACTTCGCATCGACACCACCACCACCGCGTGGGAGTCGGTGCCCGACGGGCTCAAGGGTCCGCTGGCCGGCGGGGTTCCCGCGAAGGTCCCGGGGTGCGTCCACACCGATCTCATCGCCGCGGGCCTTCTCAGCGATCCCTACCACGGCGCTGCCGAGGCCGACCAGCACTGGATCGGCCTCCAGACCTGGAGCTACTTCTACAGCCTCAACCTCACCGAGAAGTCGGTCGAGCTGACCAGCCAGCACTGCGACCTGATCTGCGACGGCCTGGACACGATCGCCGAGATCCGGCTCAACGGTCGCACGATCGGCACGTCTGCGAACATGCACCGGCGCAACGTGTTCCCCGCCCGCTCGTACATCGGCGCTGGCCCCAACCTCTTCGAGATCAGGTTCACGCCGGCCCTCGAGCACGCCGCAGCCATGGCCGAGCTGGTGGGGGAGCGGCCGCACACGAACGAGCACCCGTACAACCTGATCCGCAAGATGGCCTGCAACTTCGGCTGGGACTGGGGCCCCTGCCTGATCACCGCCGGCATCTGGAAGGGCATCGGGCTCCGCGTCTGGAACGACGCCCGCATCGCCGACGTGGGCGTCTTCGCCACCACCACCCCGAGCGACGCCGGCGGCTGGGACGGCCAGCTTCGCGTCGACGTCCAGATCGAGGGCGAGACCCGGTTCAGCGCGATCACCGTCCGCGTCTCCGGGAACGGCTCGACTGCCGAGGCCGTCGTGCCCGCCGAGGACTGGACCACGGTCGAGATGACAGTCAGCGACATCCAGCCGTGGTGGCCGCACAGCCTGGGTGACCAGCCGTTGTACGAGGTCGAGGTCTCCTTCCACAGCGACGTCCGCATCCTCGACAACCTCACCCGCCGCACAGGCTTCCGTACGGTCCAGCTCGACACCACGCCCGACGCCGACGGCAAGGGCGCCACGTTCGGTCTGAGCATCAACGGCGTCCAGGTGTTCGTACGCGGCCTGGACTGGATCCCCGACGACACCTTCCCGAGCCGCATCACGGCGGAGCGGTACCGCGAGCGCATCCAGCAGGCCAAGGACGCGAACTCCGACCTGCTGCGCGTCTGGGGCGGTGGGTTGTACGAGACCGAGGCGTTCTACGAGGCGTGCGACGAGCTGGGGATGATGGTCTGGCAGGACTTCGCCCTCGCGTGCGCGGCGTACCCGGAGGAAGAGCCGTTCCGAGGAGAGTTCGAGGCCGAGGCCCGCGACAACGTCATCCGCCTCTCCGCGTACCCGTCGCTGGTCCTGTGGAACGGCAACAACGAGAACATCTGGGGCTACGAGGACTGGAACTGGGAGGCGCAGCTCCAGGGCCGCACCTGGGGCGCCGGCTACTACTACGAGCTGTTCCCCGCGATCGTCGCCGAGCTCGACCCCAGCCGTCCGTACTGGCCCGGCAGCCCATCGTCGGGTTCGGCCGATCTGTACTCGAACGATCCCAACTACGGCTGCATGCACATCTGGGACGTCTGGAACGCCCGCGACTACACCTCGTACGACGACTACTCGCCCCGGTTCGTCGCCGAGTTCGGCTACCAAGGACCGGCCACCTTCGCCACCTGGGCCCGCACGCTCGACCCCGCCGACCGGAGCGCCACGAGCGACGCCATGCTGGTGCACCAGAAGGCCACCGGCGGCAACGACAAGCTCAACAACGGCATCACCCCCCACCTCCCCATGCCGGGTGAGGGCACCGCGGACTTCGACGACTGGCTCTTCCTGATGCAGGTGCAGCAGGCACGGGCCGTTCGGTACGGCATCGAACGCTGGCGGTCCCTGCGCGGCCGGTGCCTCGGGTCGGTCGTCTGGCAGATCAACGACTGCTGGCCCGTGACCAGCTGGGCCGCCCTCGACCTGGGCACCAACGCCGCGGGCGAGACCGTCGCCCGCCGCAAGCCACTGTGGTACGCGATCCGCTCGTCGTACGCCGACCACCTGGTCACGCTGCAGCGCGGCGACTCGGGCTGGCGCGCAGTGCTGGTCAACGACGGCCAGGACACCTGGTCCGCGAGCGGAACCATCGCGATGCGAGCCTTCGACGGTGAGACCCTGTGGTCGCGTGAGCTGGCCGAGACGCTGGCCCCGCGCTCCCGCAAGGACCTCGTGCTGAGCGACCTGCCGGCGA
>JAYUEA010000098.1:0-7170 GCA_043739465.1 Propionibacteriaceae bacterium | reverse complement strand
GAGCGCAGGATCGTGGCGTCCAGCTCGTCGAGCTCCGCCCGGCGCTGCTGGATCCAGGCGCCGAGTAGACCCAGGTAGGTCATCGCGGCCTGGATGTCGACGGGTGTGCCGAGCTGCCCCGGCGCGGAAGGTGCGGTGTCCACGGCTGTCACCTCAGACGTACTCGGCGAGGCGACGGGTGATGCCCCACAGCGCTGCGACGATCGCGAGCAGGCAGAGCAGGGAGGCCGCGATGCCGATCGGTAGCTGCCCCTGCTGCGCGGTGGACAGGGCATCCGTCGCGGTCCTCGTGTCCGCGGTGGCAAGGCCCTGCGCCTGGTCGACGAACGCGTTCAGCGTTTTCAGCGTCGTGGACCTGGCCTGGGCCTTGGCCTCGGTCACCGATGACGGAAGCGTCAGGTGCGCGGTCGTGTACGACTGCCACAACCCGATCTGCGCGGTCTTGTCACCGGCGTCCGGGAGCGTGTTCAAGGACGACTCGAGCGTCGTGGTGGCCTGGGCGTAGTCGTTGCTGCCGCTGCCCGCGGACAGCAGGCTCCGGTCCTCCGCGGCCTTCGCCTGCTCCGCCAGGGCGCGGGTGTCGGCGTGGATCCTGGCCGACGCCAGCGAGGTCGTCCGCACGTCGGTCACCGACTGCTGGACCATCCCGTTGGCCGTGCTGACCAAGGAGAGAGCGACACCGACGAGGACGACCCCGACCACGAGCCCGAGGTTGAGGACGCGGCGAGTGCGACGAGCGATGAGTACAGAGGCGAGTACGAGAACGACGAGCGCCACCCACGCGGCCACCACGGCCCAGATGCCCACGCTCCACACGGGCCCGGCGCCCACCCGGGCATCGCTGCTCTGCGCCAGGTTGGCCAGGGTGGCCAGGGGGGCCGCGAGCTTCGCCGAGGTGGCGGCGTACTGCGTACCACCGGTCGAGGCGTCTGTGGCCGCGACCGTACGGGCGGCGTCCACGGCGCGCCGGTAGTCGCTGACCTGCGTCTGCACCGTCGCGAGAGCCTCGGCGTCGCCAGGGTGCTGTGCTGCGGCGAGCACCAGCTGCGACGACACCTTGTCCAGCGTCGACTCGTACGTGGTCCACTCGCCGTTCGTGGTCGCGGTCTTGGGGTCGAGGAACGCGACGGAGGCGCGGCGATCGGCTTCCGCGAGGGTGGCGCGGGCGTTGCGGAGCTCCATGCCGAACGTGACCTCGTCGCGCGCCGAGCCGAGCGCGACGCCCGGGGCTATGGTGCCGACGATCGTGAGGCCGGCGAACAGCAGCAGCGCGCCGATGACGACGTTGCGGATCATGCGGAGCAGCCGAGGGGTGGCTGTCCCGTACATGGGTGCCGGGGGGGTCGGCGAGCCAAGCGCCGTGGTCGCCACCGTCGACCCGGGGGTCTGGGGCGTCGGCTGCTGGACTGCCTGCGCCGTGGCGGTCTGGTTGCTCACGCGGTCTCCTCCGGCGCGGCGGCCTCGGGCTCGGGAGCCGTGGCCTCGGGTGCGGGCCGTGGCCACGCGGTGGCGGGCCCGACCGCGCCGGGCACGACCTCGGAGGAGGCGTCGACGGCCGCTGGCGCACCGGGCCAGTCGACGGACTCCTGGTTCTGGTTCACGGCGAGGTCCTCGGGAAGCAACGCGCGCAGCTGCTCGAGGGTCGGCTCCGAGGTGTCCCGCAGGCGCCAGGCCTGGTGGCCGATCGCCGCCTCGAACACGTTGCGGGCGAAGCGGCCGTTGCCGAACGTCTCGTCGCGTACCTGGGCAGCGAGCTGCACCGTGAACGCCGTCACGACATCGTCCGAGACGTCGTAGTCGGCCTTCGACGCCATGCCTTTGAAGATGCCGATCAGCTCGTCGTCGGTGTAGTCGTCGAACTCGATGGTCGTACGGAACCGGCTGCTGAGACCCGGGTTCTCGTCGATGAACTTCGCCATCGGCCTCGGGTAGCCCGCGACGATCACGACGAGGTCCTGGCGGTTGTCCTCCATCTCCTTGACGAGGGTGCTGATCGCCTCTTCGCCGTACTGGTCGCCGGCCAACGAGTACGCCTCGTCGATGAACAGCACGCCGCCCTTCGCCTTGGCGCAGACCTCGGTCGTCTTGATCGCCGTCTGACCGAGGTAGCCGGCGACGAGCTCCGACCTGTCGACCTCGATGAGCTGGCCCTTGCTCAGCAAGCCGAGGGCCCTGTAGATGCCGGACACCAACCGGGCGACGGTGGTCTTCCCCGTGCCGGGGTTGCCCACGAAGATCAGGTGACGCGTGATCGTCGGGTCGGTCAGGCCCGCCTTCTGGCGCAGTCCCTGCACCCGAAGGATCGCCGACTGGCGGTGGATCTCGTCCTTGACACGCTGCAGGCCAACGAGCCCGTCGAGCTCGGAAAGCAGCTCTTCGAGCGACGCGGCGGGCACCTCGGGCTCGGCCTGGATGACCGGGGCCGCGGGGTCCGCTTGGGCCTGGACCGGCGTGGGTGCGGCGGCGGGGTCGCCGGGGGTTGCGGGCATGCCGGCAGGTGCCGTCGGGGTGCTGGTAGCGCCCTGCAGGTTCGGGAACGCACCCGGCGCATGCGGGTCGAGGGAGCTGAGGTCGAACGGGTTGGTGCTCAGCGGGCTCAGGTCGCCCTGAGGCCGCAGGCCGGCCTCGCGCATCCGGTCCTGCGAATGGCGGAGCTGTTCGAAGACGTTCGAGAGGATGCCGGGCGCGCGCTTGGCGAAGTCGCCGACCTGGTCGGCCGCCTCGCGGCTGCGGGCTGCCATCTGCTCGATCATCGTCGTGTCGGCCGGGGCCAGCACGTCACCATTGACCGTTGAGGGCTGCGAGACAGGAGGGGGTACGGGACCGGGCGCGGCCGGAGCCGTACCTGTCGGCCTCATCGGTGCGCCGCCGGGCAACCCGTCGAACGCACCCGGGACCTGACCGCCGGCCACGTCGAACGTGTTGGCTGCGCGCAGGGCGGACCGCTGGGCGGCCGTCGCCAGCGCGGCCGTGTTCGCAACCTGCGGGTGGGGCTCGCCGAGCAGGCAGGCGGCGGCGGCGACGGCGGCCAGCGCGTCGGCATACCCGGCGGCGAGCAGCGGGTCACCGTTGCCCAGCGCCGACATCAGCACGGTCGGGGCGGAGCGGAAGCGACGTCCCCGCGACGCGGCCTCGAAGAACGCCTGGGCGCCGCCCGTCTCGCCGGTCTCGTCGCCCCACGCCGTGAAAGCTCCCCGAGCGGGCTCGGCGACCGAGGCCGCGAGCTGCAAGCCCTCGGTGCGGGCAGCTCGCTCATCGAGCCTGGCAGCTTGTGCGGCTGCGGCGAGCTTGTCGAGCGCCGTACGCAGCGTGGTCGTCACTGATCAGACCTCCAGGTCGAGAGGGTTGGCCGGGCCGATGATGCTTGTCCGCGGGGCGGCTGGGGCCTTGGGTGGTGCGGTCGGCGCGTGGCCGAACTTCTCCTGCAGGAAGCGGCCGTGCGCGATCAGTGCCTGCGCGTCGGCCTGCAGCACCGCGTCGTACATCTTGTCGACCGTCGAGCCGAGCAGGTCGAGCTGGTCGACGAGCACGAGCAGCGACGTCTTCGCCCCCTCGATGGGCCGGCTGTCGGCCCAGTCGCGAGGGAGACGGAGGTACGCGCTGAGCGCCTCCGGCAGGTAGTCGGTCGCGGTCGCCATCAGTGAGTACTGCTCGGCGGAGTCGAGGCCGGCGTTGCGCATCCGGGGCAGGGTCTCTCGCAGCTTGCGGGTGACCCTGTACACGCGGGTCAGCACGGCCGGCGGCACGTGGCCGTCGACCGCCAACTGGTCGACCTTCGCCAACGCGTCGGCGATCTCCTGCGGCGTTGGGGGCGCAGCGAGGGGGACCTGTTCCGGTTCGGGCGCGGCAGAGTCGCCCTTCAACCAGTCGAACAAACCCATCGAAGCGGCTCCTCAGCCTCAGTGGGCGGTGTCGACGTTGAGCCCAGTGCCCGGGATCACTGGCTGGCTGCGCTGTGCACGCTCGAGGTAGGAGCGCGACTTCGACACCTCGTTCTCGAGGACGCCGATGGTCTGCGCCATGTTGTCGAGCGCACGCAGCTTGAACTCGTCGATGGAGTCCATCGTCGAGTAGATGTTCGCGAACGCGGCCTGCAGCTGTTCGACGCCGATCGTCGCCGACGCGGCCTGCTCTTGGATGCGCGCCGAGTTGTCCTTGAGCATCTCCGACGTCTTCTGGATCATGTTCGACGTCGTGGTGTTCAGCGCCGTGATCTGGTCGAGCACGAGCTGCTGGTTGCCGAGGGCCTGCGCGACGATGACGGCGGTACGGAGCGCGGACACGGTCGTGGTCGCCGCACGGTCGACGCCCTTGATGAGCTCGATGTTGTTCTTGATGATGATGTCGATCGCGAGGTAGCTCTGGATCGACACCGCGAGCTGGGTCAGCAGGTCCTGGTGCTTCTGCCGCACGTAGAACAGCACGTCCTGGTTGAGCTGCCTGGCGCGGTCGGGGTCGGCCATCTCGATCTCGGCGATGCTCGCGGTGAGCTGCGTGTCGAGCTTCTCGGCGATGTAGACGTACTGGTTCAGACGACCCATCGTCTGCCAGAGGTTCTGCTTCTCCATGTTGAGTGCCACGTTGTCGCGGGTCAGCTCGTCCTGGCCGGAGCGCAGCGCGTGCAGGATCGCGTTGAGGTGGCTCTGCGAGGTCTGGTACTTACGGAAGTAGTCCTGCATCTTCTTGCCCATCGGGAAGATGCCGAGGAACTTCTTCTCCATGCTGTCTTTGCCGGGGTCGAGGTTCTCGACCGTACGACGCAGGTCGAGCAGTGTCTGGCCGACCTTCGAGCCCTGCGTGAGGTTGCCCTCCTTGAGCGCCTTCACCGGTGTGTTCAGCAGCCGGTTCGAGGTCTCGGCCGCCTTGCGGATGTCGGCGTCTCCCATGGACCGTACGGCGTCGGCCTGGGCCGCGAAGTCGGGCGAGTTGGTCTGGGCCTTGGTGATGGCCTGCATGAAGGCGTCGACCTTCTGGTCAAGCACGGGCATCTGGGCGGAGTCGACCTGTGGGGCCATCTTCGGGGCCTGAGTCCGGGGGACGGCGGCCAAGGCGGGAGGGGCTTCCAGCGTGAGCGTGGCCGTCGCTGTCGGCGGGGTCAGTGGCGCGTACGCGGCCTGGCCGGACTCGGACATGGGGCACCTTTCGGTAAGGCTCAAACTGTGTGAGACGAGATCTCGTCCAATGTACTGGTCCGGCGGCGCGATCGATCGTGCTGCGCGTCTGGCGCGACCCCGAATTCCTACCCCGGAAGCGTGGGCCCGTTGTCGGCAAGCACGTCGGCGAAGAGGTCGCCATGCTCCGCGACCCGCGCCAGCACGGTCTCGGGGCGGAAGCGCAGACCTTCCGGTGACGTGACGGCAGCCACCTCGTCCCAGCTGACAGGCGTCGCGACCCACGGCTCGTCCTTGCCGCGCAGCGAGTACGCGCAGATCGTGTTGCGGGCGGCCTTGTTCTGGAGGTAGTCGATGTAGATCCGCCCGTCACGTGCGGACTTGGCCATGGTCGCGACGAACAGGTCTCCGTGACGGCGGGTCATCTCCGTGGCGAGCCCGGCCACGTACCGTACGACGTCCTCGCTCGGCGTCGGCGCGATCGGGGCGGACATCTGCAGGCCTTTGGACCCGGAGGTCTTGACCGACGCGATCAGGCCGTCGGCTGCGAGCCGGTTCGCGAGCAGCAACGCGCCGTGGCAGATGTCGACCATCGTGATGCCGGGCCCCGGGTCGAGGTCGATGACGCAGGTGGTGGCGCGCGGCTCGCGGTCGGCCGCGAGCTGTACGGCGCCGTCGACGAGCGTGGAGTGCGCGACCGTCCACTGGGGGGCATGGAGTTCCAGGGCGGCGAGGTTGGCGAGGTAGACGAGCGCCGCGGGCTCGGTGGCGACCACGTAGTCGATGCGACCTTCGGTGCCGTCGACGGGCTGGACGGTGAGCCAGTCGGGGGCGCCGTTGGGGGCGTTCTTCTCGAAGAAGGGCTGGGCGTCGACGCCGTCCGGGAAGCGGACGCGGGTGATGCAGCGGCCGGCGAGGTGGGGGAGCATGACGTCGGCGATGGCGAGGTAGTAGGCGATGACCTCGGACTTCGCGTAGCCGCAGGCTGGGTAGAGCACCTTGTCGAGGTTCGTCAGGGTCAGCGTGCGGTCCCCGACGGTGGTGACGATCGACTCGCTGGCTGGCATGGCGTCACTCTAGGCGGGGGACACCAGCGCCGAAAGGCTCCCAGACGCGACAACGGGCCCTCCGCCGAAGCGGAGGGCCCGTTGGGCGTGGATGACCTACAGACCGCGGACGCGATCAGCCTGCGGACCCTTGGGGCCCTGCGTGATCTCGAACTCGACCTTCTGGCCCTCTTCGAGGGTACGGAAGCCCGTCGTGTCGATCGCGGTGTAGTGAACAAAGACGTCCTGGTCAGCGCCTTCTACGGCGATGAAGCCGTAGCCCTTCTCGGCGTTGAACCACTTGACGGTTCCCTGGGCCATGCAACTTCTCCCAACGTACGTACTGAGGTTCGCCTTGAGATCTCAGGCTGCTGGACACGGTCCGGACCTTCCCAAGCATCGCCCGGGCTGGAGCAGCGGCTACAGCCTTCCATACTTGTGAGCCGAGTGACAGAGGTCGCGCTGAACTCGTGGGAGCGCTTCTGAGGCGGGTTTTCGAGGGTCGCCGGGTCCCAGGTTCTGGGCCGGGGCAGCCCACCGCCGGGGGCGAAGGTCGCATGTGTCGGTGGCATCTGTTTGCATGGTCCCGTGACCTCCTCGACCCGACCGAGCTATCGGCTGCTGCCGTCGGCTCGTGGGGAGCTCGCGAGGCCGAGTCTCACTCCCGAGCAGCAAGCCGTCGCTTTGCATCGCGGAGGGCCGCTGCTGGTCCTGGCGGGACCGGGCACCGGGAAGACCACGACGATCGTCGAGGCGGTGTCCGGCTACATCGACGACGGCGTCCCGGCCGATGCCGTACTCGTCCTGACGTTCTCGCGCCGCGCCGCCGTGGACCTCCGTCGCCGGATCGCCGAGCGACTCGGTCGGTCGGTCGCGACGCCGCGGGCGATGACGTTCCACGCGTTCTGCTACGCGGTCGTACGGCGCTGGTCCGACGTCGAGCTGTACGGCGCGACGCCCCGTCTGCTGACCGCGCCGGAGCAGGACTTCCGTGTACGGGAGGTGCTGGCGGG
>JAYUEA010000097.1:0-2375 GCA_043739465.1 Propionibacteriaceae bacterium | reverse complement strand
GGGTGAGCACCTCGTGGGTCGAGCCGTTGGCCCCGACGCTCAGCTGTTCGGCGACGTCGGCGACCACCCGCGCGTTGGCGGTGGCGGTGGTCGCCAGCACGGGCGTCGATGGCGGCAGCTCGGCGAGAAGGTCCTTGATACGCCGGTAGTCGGGCCGGAAGTCGTGGCCCCAGTCGCTGATGCAGTGGGCCTCGTCGATGACGAGCAGCCCGCAGCGCTCGGCCAGCGCCGGCAGCTGGTGCTCGCGGAAGCTCGGGTTGTTGAGGCGCTCGGGGCTCACCAGCAGCAGGTCGACCGAGTCGGTGCGCAGCGCCTCCCGTACGTCCTCCCACTCGGTCGCGTTCGAGGAGTTCATGGTCACGGCGCGGATGCCGGCCCGCTCGGCGGCGCCGATCTGGTCGCGCATCAGGGCGAGCAGCGGCGAGACGATGAGCGTCGGCCCGGCACCTTCCGCCCGCCGCAGCATCGTGGTGACGAAGTAGACCGCGGACTTGCCCCACCCCGTGCGCTGGACCACGAGCGCCCGCCGCCGGTCCTCGACGAGGGCCTGGATCGCCTCCGCCTGCCCGTCGCGGAAGTCGGCTCTGGGGTTGCCGACCAGCCGCCGGAGGGCTGCGAGCGCATCGTTGGTCACAGGGTCACCGTAGGGGGCAGCGCCGACACTTCCGACGCGCCGGGGGTTGCAGAGACGGCTGTGGGAGGAATCCGCCGACGGATGCGTGCACGAGCCCGGGAATGGGCTCGTACGAGCAAATCCTGGCAGATTCCTCCTACGGTTTGGCCTCAGACTCCCTCCTGGTCCCGACCAACAGTCACGTGAGGCTGGTGTGACACGACACGCCGAACGGGACGCACCACCCGCCCCAATTGCCTGTCGGTACGACACCTGGGCCTCTGTCCGCACCCGTAGGGTCGTGCTGTGCGATTCCAGGTGGTTCCCGCGGCGTACGTCCTCCTTCTTCGCGATGTCGAGGGGCGCGAGCAGCTGCTGCTTCAGCTCCGGCGGAACACGGGCTACTACGACGACCACTGGGCGACGGCGGCGGCGGGCCATGTCGAGGCGGGCGAATCGGTGCTCGAGGCGGCCGCGCGCGAGGCGGCCGAGGAGCTGGGCGTTTCGATCGACCCCGACGACCTCGAACCGCTCACCGTCATGCACCGCACCGGCGGCAACGGTCTGCCCATTGACGAGCGCGTCGACTTCTTCTTCGCGTGTCGGCGCTGGTCCGGAGAGCCGACCATCATCGAGCAGGAGAAGTGCGCGGGGCTCGAGTGGTACGCGCTCGACGCGCTCCCGAACCCGATCGTCCCTCACGAGCTCGTGGTCATCGAAGCGATGGCTCGTGGAGCGATGCTGCCGATGATCACGCCGTACGGCTTCGACGACTGACGACGCGCATCGAGAGGCGGCAAACGCGTACTTCCTTGCCCACAAAGGACACGTTTGGCGCCTCTCGGCGACACAGGATCGCTGGCGATGCCTGAGCGCCCACGAGACGTTGACGCGTGCAACTCACCCTGAGGAGCACACCGACGGAGGTGTGAGCCGCTCGAAGGGCGCATCAACCCTTCAAGGAACCGGATAGGGCGATCAGACCCCGTACATCGCTCGGTACTGGCGCATAGCGGGGAGGTACTCGGAGAAGCGGCTGGTCTCCACGATGTAGTCGACGATGTCGCCCATCGTGACGATGGCGCGGACCTCGATGCCGTAGTCCCGCTTCAGCTCCTGGATCGCGGAGACGTCGCCCGTGCCGCGCTCCTGGCGGTCGACCGACACCACGACGCCGGCGATCTCGGCGCCGGTCCCCCGCACCAGCTCGATGACCTCGCGAATGGCCGTGCCCGCGGTGACCACGTCGTCGATGATCAGCACGCGGCCGGCCACCTCGGAGCCGACGAACAGGCCGCCCTCGCCGTGGTCCTTGGCCTCCTTGCGGTTGAACACCCACGGCAGGTCGATGTCGAAGTCGGTCGCGAGCTGTACAGCGGTGGCTGCCACCAGCGGGATGCCCTTGTACGCCGGCCCGAGCAGCACGTCGGCGTGGACGCCCTCCCACCCGGCGACCGCGGCCGCGTAGAAGTGGCCCAGCCCGGCGAGCGTCGCGCCCGTACGGAACTGTCCGGTGTTCACGAAGTACGGCGAGGTGCGTCCCGACTTCAGCGTGAAGCTCCCGAACCGCAACGCGTGGTGCTCGAGGGCGAACTCGATGAACTCTCGCTGGTACTGCTGCATGCGCGTCAGCCTAGTGATGCCGCCCGTACAGCCACGCAGAGTCTCTCCTCAGCGACCCAGAGTCTCTCCTCAGCGACGCAGAGTCTCTCCTCAGCGAGGTCAGGGGGTCAGAGGGGGGCGATGCTGGCGACGAGGTGGG
>JAYUEA010000096.1:0-7199 GCA_043739465.1 Propionibacteriaceae bacterium | reverse complement strand
GCGTCCTCCGGCGTGACGTGCTTCGCGAGGACGGCACGTGGCGAGACACGGCGGTCTTCGCGATCACGATCGACGACTGGCCAGCCGTCAAGGCCGGTCTTGAAGCCCGCGCGCCGACTGAGCGCTGGGCGGTCGGTTCATCATGTTAAGTGGGCGATTCTGAGGTTCTCATGGCGAATTGGCCATGTGAACATGCGGTTCACCCGCTTAACGTGATGAACCGCACGAACCCACAGGGGCTGCCACTGCGGGGTTACGTCGGTGTCAGAAGCCCAGGCGGTTGAGGTACTTGGCGTCGCGCTGCCACTCCTTGAGCACCTTGATGCGCAGGTCCAGGTGGACCGGGATGCCGAGCAGCGCGCTGATCTCGGCGCGCGCGACAGAACCCATCTCCTTGAGGCGCTCCCCCTTGTGGCCGATGAGGATGCCCTTCTGGGAGTCCCGCTCGACGATCATCGAGGCGAACACGTTCATCAGGGGCTTGTCGGCGGGCCGGCCCTCACGCAGGCCCATCTCCTCGACCACCACGGTGATCGAGTGGGGCAGCTCGTCCCGTACACCTTCGAGCACCGACTCGCGGATCAGCTCGGCGATCCGGGTCTCCATGGGCTCGTCGGTGACGATGTCGTCCGGGTACAGGGCGGGACCCTCGGGCAGCAGCGAGCACAGCAGGTCGCACACGAGCTCGACCTGTTCGCCGGTCACCGCGGAGACCGGCACGATGTGCTCCCAGCGGATGCCGGCCGTCTCCTCCATGTCGGAGATGTCCTGCAGATGTTTGCGCAGCCGTTCCTTGCTGATGAGGTCGGTCTTCGTGGCCAGCGCGACGAACTTCGGGCGCCTGCCGAGGGCGGCGATCTCGTTGACGATGTACATGTCGCCGGGGCCGATGTGCTGGTTCGCCGGGAGGCAGACGGCGACGACGTCGACCTCGCTCCACGTGTTCCGTACCAACGAGTTGAGGCGTTCTCCCAGGAGCGTACGAGGCCGGTGCAGGCCTGGGGTGTCGACGAGGATCAGCTGCTCGTCCGGGCGCGTGATGATGCCGCGCACGGCGTGACGGGTCGTCTGGGGCTTGGACGAGGCGATGGCGATCTTCTCGCCGACGATGGCGTTGGTGAGCGTGGACTTGCCGGCGTTCGGCCTGCCCACGAAGCAGGCGAAGCCTGAGCGGTGCGTCATGCGGGATCTCCCTCGGCTGCCTCGCGGGCGAGCTGTGTGGCGGCCTCTGTGGCCTGGTCTTCGGCGTCGGACTCACGTCGTACGAGGACGGTGCCGATCTGGTTGCGTCGCCCTGTCGGACGATCAGCGGTGAGCTCGAGCCCCTCCCACACCACGACGGCGCCGGGGATCGGGACCTTGTTCAGCTGCTTGGCCATGATGCCGCCGACAGAGTCGACGTCGTCGTCGTCGAGCTCCAGGCCGAACAGCTCGCCCAGGTCGTCGAGCGACAGGCGCGACACCACGCGGTAGTAGCCCTGGGACAGCTCCGTGATCGGCGCCACCTCGTCGTCGTACTCGTCGACGATCTCGCCCACGATCTCCTCGAGGATATCCTCGATGGTCGCCAGGCCCGCGGTGCCCCCGAACTCGTCGACGACGACCACGACGTGGCTGCGGTGGAGCTGCATCTCGCGCAGCAGGTCGTCGACGGGCTTCGAGTCGGGGCAGAACGTGGCCGGCCGCATGATGGAGGTGACGACCTCTGAGGACTGAGCGCCCGCGTTGTCGTACACGCGCTTCATGACGTCCTTGAGGTAGAGGATCCCGACGATGTCGTCGAGGCCGCCGGGGTCCACGACCGGGATCCTGCTGAAGCCTGAGCGAAGCGCCAGCGAGGTGGCCTGGCGCAGCGTCTTGTTCGCCTCGATGAAGACGACCTCGGGACGGGGCACCATGACCTGCTTGACGATGGTGTCGCCGAGGTCGAAGACCGAGTGGATCATGCGCCGCTCTTCGGCCTCGATCTGGTTCGAGGCCTCGGCACGGTCCACGTACTCGCGCAGCTCGTCCTCCGAGGCGAACGGTCCGTCGGGGTAGCCGCGGCCGGGCGTGATGACGTTGCCCAGCACGATCATGATCTGCGGTGCGAAGAACAGGACGGTGGTGAGCACGATCATCAGCCGGCCCGTGCTCAGCGTGACGCTCGTCGCATGCTGGCGGCCGAGCGTGCGGCCACCGACCGTGGCGACGACGAAGAGCAGGACGACCGAGATCAACGCGGTGATCAGCAGGCCTGCAGTCAGCGAGGTGAAGGTGCTGAACGCCCAGCTGGCGATGGTCGCGACGGCGAGAGTCTCGAAGGTGAGCACGAGGAACTCGGCCGTGGCGCGGGTGGGCGCAGGGTCAGCGAGGATCTGAACAACGCGGGCGGCTGCCGGTACGCCTTCGTAGGCGAGGTGCTTCGCGCGCCCCTTCGACATCGTCGCGAAGGCCGCATCGATCAGGGCGAATACGGCCGCCAGCAGGACGAAGCCGACGGTGAGGCCGATCTGGAGCCACTGCGTCACGATGGGAAGGTCACTGCCTTAGGTCGACGATGCTGAGGCCGGCAGTCTATCGGGCGCGGTGATCAGACCCGTGCGGCCTTCCGGGAGTTCCAGGCGGCGATGATCTGGTCGTTGAGACCGAACATCACGGCCTTCTCCTCGGGCTCCGCGTGGTCGAAACCGAGGAGGTGAAGGAGCCCGTGGACGAGGAGGTACTCGGCCTCCTCCTCCGTCGTCCGGCCGTTGTCGGCGGCCTGCTTCGCCGTCACCGAAGGGCACAGCACGATGTCGCCGAGCAGCCCCAGCGGAGGCTCCTCGTCGTCCTTCGGGGGTCGCAGCTCGTCCATCGGGAAGCTCAGCACGTCGGTCGGCCCGGGCTCATCCATGAACCGCACGTGGTAGTCGGACATCGTCTCTTCGTCGACCAGCAGGATCGACACCTCTGCCTGCGGGTGGATCCGGAGGCGCTCCAGCGCGAATCGGCACAGCGCGACGAGCCCGAGCTCGTCGGCCTCCAGCCCTGACTCGTTGTTGATGTCGATCATCACGACCTCCTCACCGGGGGAAGCGCCGACTCGTACCTGTCGTAGGCGGCGACGATCCGGCCGACGAGCTTGTGGCGTACGACGTCGTGGCTGGTCAGGTGGCAGAACGCGACGTCCTGGACGCCGTCGAGGATCTGCTGCACCTCGCGAAGCCCCGACCTCTGGCCACTCGGCAGGTCGACCTGGGTGACGTCGCCTGTGACCACCATCTTCGAGCCGAAGCCGAGCCGGGTCAGGAACATCTTCATCTGCTCGGCTGAGGTGTTCTGGGCCTCGTCGAGGATGATGAAAGCGTCGTTCAGGGTGTTGTGAGTGACCAGGAAGTCCTCAGTCACGTAGAGCGAGTCCTGGGCACTGACCGCGATGCACACACAGTCCGCGCTTCCCACGTGGTCGATCGCATGGATGTAGCGCATCGGACGCCCGCCACCATCAGCGCCGTACGCCTCGGCCTTGCGCGAGAGACGGAAGGGCTGCGTGCCCGACGGCAGCCGGATATCGATGACATGTGCGTCGTGTCGATACGGGACAGGTCTGCCGTTGGCGAAGCCGGGAATCCGCCCGAGGGCTGCTCTGGTGCGGGTGTAGGCGACTCCACCGAGCGACCGAACGAGGAAGATGACATCCTCCCTCAACTGATCGGAGCAGGTCGTGTACTGGATGCGACGTGTGCGGCCTCGCTGACGTACCGGTCCACCATCGCTGTCGAGTAGTCCCTGGAGCACGGCCAGACGAACTTCGACGGAGTTCTGAAGGTAGACGGACGGGACGAACTTCGAATGAGATCGCGTGCCTGCAAGGCCGAGCTCACGGAGTATGACCGTGATCGGGTTGGCCACTCGCAACCCGCCCCTGGTCGCGTTCGTACGTCGAACAACGTAGTTCATCTCGTCCTTGCGGAGGAGAGTGACGCCGGGGAGCGCCGCGTCCAGCGCCGCCGCCAGCTCGGCGTCCCGCGTCGTGAATCCCGGGGTGGTAGCTGTCGTGATGCATCCGTCTCCGAGCAAGAGCCCCAGCGCGTAGGGGTCCATGGGAACTTCCTGGTCGGGGAACTGCACGGTTCCGACCAGAGGGAGCTCGTAACGGTGGTAGTGCGCCGCCCGAAGTCGACCGATCATCTGAGACGTCTCGAGATTCCGCCCCCCATTGTCTCGTCGCCGATCACCTCTGGTGAAGACGCGCCACAGGTGCTCGCCACAGGCCAGCGTGGAGGCGCCGTCCTGAGCGGTGACGCGATAGACGTCTTTGTTCCCTTGCGGGTAGACGCCGAGAACAAGGGTGGGACGTCCGTCAGAGCCGACGACAAGGTCCCCGACAGCCAGGGAGCCGATCGGCCGGAATCCCTGGGGAGTGAGAACCGGCGTGTCGACCGGCTGCGCCCGGCCACGCATGTACGCGAGCGGCGCGACCTCGATCGCGCCGGCGGTCAGCAGCCGCGGTACGGAGTCGGGGTCGACCATGTCGTGCAGCGCGTCGTACAGGGGGCGGAGGTACGGGTCGATCTTGTCGTTGAGCGTGCCGGGCAGGAAGCCGAGCCGCTCTCCCGCCTCGATCGCCGGGCGGGTCAGGATGATCCGGTTGACCTGCTTGTCCTGCAGGGCGGCCACGGCCTTGGCCATCGCGAGGTACGTCTTGCCCGTACCAGCCGGTCCGATCCCGAAGACGACCGTGTGCTCGTCGATCGCGTCGACGTACCGCTTCTGGTTGAGCGTCTTCGGCCGGATCGTCTTGCCGCGGTTCGACAGGATGTTCTGGGTGAGGACCTCGGCCGGGCGCAGCTCGCCGGCCTCCGAGGTCATGCCGACGACGCGTTCGACGTCGGAGGCGGACAGCCCCTGGCCGGTCCGCAGGATCGTCACCAGCTCGGTCATCACCTCGGCCGCATGCGCGACCGCTACCGGTGAACCGGCCAGCGTCATCTCGTTGCCCCGCACGTGGATGTCCGCCTCGAGGTCGCGCTCCAGGATGCGCAGGAACTCGTCACGAGGACCGAGGACGTTGACCATGTTGATCGACGCGGGGATGCTCAGCCGCCGTTCGGCGCCGGGGCCAGTGGCTACCTCGTCGATGGTCGTTCCTCCTCGTCACGGTGATGCAACTCGCCCATCTTAGTGTCGCGTGGCCGAAATCCATGGGCGCTTGGCGCGCCCCCACTAGGCGAGCAGATCCACCCATCCCCAGCGGAATACGCGTGGCAGGCTCACAGGGACGCGAAGCGGTCTGTTGCTTCGATGAGCGCCGCGGTGTTCGCGGGCTCCGTCGCGGCGTGGCCCGCGAACGTCACGTGCAGGTCGGCCTTCGGCCAGACCTCCTTGAGGTCGTACGCGTTGCGGACCGGGCAGCACATGTCGTACTGCCCATGGACGATCACGGCCGGGATGTGCCGGATCCGGTCGACGCCGGCCAGCAGCTGGTCAGGGCTGAACCAGCCCGCGTGCGTGAAGTAGTGGTTCTCGATACGCGCGAACGCGACGGCGTAGGCCGGGTCCTGGGCCTCCGCGACGAACGTCGGGTCCGTGACCATCTTCACGGTCGCGCTCTCCCACGTGGTCCACGCGATGCCCGCAGGTACGTGCACGGCTGGGTCCGGATCGAACAGCAGGTCATGGTAGTGGGCGATGTTGTCGTTGCCCGGCGTGCCGACGTGGAGCAGGCTGCGCGCATCCGGACCCAAGGGCTTGGTGAAGACCGACCACCACTCCGGTCGTACGATTCCGGCCGGGCCGTTGTAGAACCAGTCGAGCTCCCACCGCCGGAGCATGAAGATCCCGCGCAGCACGAGCTCTGTGACGCGTTCCGGGTGGGTCTGCGCGTACGCGAGCGCCAGCGCACTGCCCCAGGAGCCGCCCCAGACCTGCCAGCGATCGATGCCGAGGCTGCGACGCAGCACCTCGATGTCGTCGACCAGGTGCCACGTGGTGTTGGTGCTGAGGTCCGCTTCCGGGTCGGAGACGTGAGGGGTGGACCGCCCGCATCCGCGCTGGTCGAACAGGACGATCCGGTACTCGCTCGGGTCGAAGAAGCGCCGCATGGACGGGCTGCAGCCACCGCCCGGGCCGCCGTGCAGGACGACGACGGGCTTGCCGTCAGGACGTCCGCACTGCTCGTAGTAGAGGTGCTGGCCGTCGCCGACCTCGAGCAGGCCGGTGTCGTACGGCTCGATCTCCGGGTAAGGGCCCCGAAGCTCCCCCAGCGTGTGAGGGTCAGTCAAGATCGTCGTCGTCGTCGGGGTCGATGATGTGCATCGCCGCCTCCTCTGCTGAGGCCGCTCCCCCGTCGATGCCGATGTCGGCCGCGAGCACGTCGCTGTCGTCATCCGCGCCGCCGTACCCGTAGTGATCGATCAACCGACCTGCGCGGCGTCCACCCACTTCCCGGGTCTCCAGCGGGTCGTCCTTCCAGTTGCCGTCGGAGTCGACAAGGTCGGGCAGCTCGGCGGCGAGCTTCATGTCGATGGACTCCCCCCGGCGCATCTCGGCGGGCGTGTTCCCGTACCCCTCGGCCACAGACCAATGCTCAGGTGTCGTGTAGCCCTCATCAAGGACGTCGGCGACCCCGCGGTCCACCAGCGTCTCGTCCGCTTGCAGCTGATCCAGCTGCTCAGACTCATCCGGCATGTAGTCGAGCTCGGTATCCATAAAACGATCCTGCCACGATCCCGGCCAAACGACAGTCACCTTCGGGCATCGACGTAGCATGCCGCCGTGACCACAGCACCCAGCCAGCACACGACGACGTTCCCGAAGCAGACCCCGCGCCGCCTGTACGACATCGTCCTGGCCCTGTTCTGCTCGCTGCTCCTGGTCTCGAACATCGGGGCGACGAAGCTCATCGCGTTCGGCCCCAGCGTCCACGTGGCCGGCTTCCCCGTGCTGCCGATCGTCACTGACGGGGGCGCCTTCCTGTTCCCCCTGACATACATCCTGGGCGACCTGCTGGCGGAGGTGTACGGGATGCGCCTGGCTCGTCGCGCGATCTTCCTCGGGTTCGGGATCGCGCTCCTCGCGGCGCTGACGTTCCTCGCGGTCGACTCCGCACCGGCCGCGCCCGGCTGGGACCTCGGCAACGCCTGGCACGCCGTGCTCGGGTTCGTACCCCGCATCGTCACCGCGAGCCTCGCCGGCTTCCTCGTGGGCCAGTTCCTCAACGCGTACGTGGTCGTGCG
>JAYUEA010000095.1:0-2382 GCA_043739465.1 Propionibacteriaceae bacterium | reverse complement strand
CGCCGTCGCTGGGCGAGTGCGCGCTGTGCGGCGGGTCTGACCGGCTGGACTACTTCAGCCCGAGCACCGGCGGCATCGTGTGCACGAGCTGCCGCCCGTCCGGCTCGGCGCGGGTCGACATCGCGACGACGGCGTACCTGGGTGCCCTGCTCGCGGGCGACTGGGACGGCGTGGCGGCCTCGCCCCAGGACGTACAACGCTCGGCGTCCGGTCTCGTCTCGGCGTTCGCCACGTGGCACATCGAACGCGGGCTCAGGAGCCTGGCCCATGTGGAGCGCTAGCCACGACACCTCGCGGTGGCGCGCCGCAGAGTGGTTCGCCTCGCTGCTGGCGCTGGTGATCGGCCTCGCGCTGGTCGTCGCGCTCGTGCTGTCGCGCACGTACCCGCCGGCGGCCGCAGGCGTCGGCGACCCCTACTACCCGCAGGCCGGGGGATCGGGCTACGACGCCCTCTCGTACACGGTCGACGTCGCGTACGAGCCGGACACGGGCGTCCTCAGCGGTGCCACGTGGGTGTCGTTGCGGGCGACCCAGCCGCTCGAGGTGATCCACCTCGACCTGCTGCTCCCCGTGACGGGGGTGACGGTGGGCGGGGCGACCGCATCCTTCACGCAGCAGGGGCCGGATGTCGCCATCATGCTCGCGACGGTCGTCGGGCTGCCGGCGAACCGTGCCGGTGCGGTGATCGACCTGCGCGTGGCCTACTCGGGCCGCCCGGCGGACCTCACGTTCGCCGGCGAGTCGCCGGTCTACGCGGACGACGGCGAGCTGCTGATCTGCGGCGAACCTGAGTCGGCCTCCGCGTGGTTCGCGTCGAACGACCACCCCTCCGACCCGGCCGTGTACGACATCTCGGTCAGCGTGCCCCAGGGTGTCGAGGGCATCTCCGTCGGGTCGCTCATCGGCCACGGCGTCGACCCGTCACGTCCTGGGTACGACGTCTGGCACTGGCGGACCGACACCCCGGCACCGACGTACGCGACCATGCTCGCAGTCGGCCAGTACGACCTCGAGACCGTCCCGGTGACGCTCGCTGGGGTCCAGACGCAGGCCGTGTACGCGGTCAGCGAGCGCAACGACGACCCGCGCCGGACCTTGGCGTGGCTCGAGCGCTCCCAGGCTGCGGTGACCGCGCTGGAGGCCCGGCTCGGCCCCTACCCGCTGACCAGCCTCGGGGGCATCGTGCCGGGGGTCGACCCGTGGTGGGGAGGCATGGAGACGCTCGGGCGGCCCGTGTACCAGCCGCGGCTCGTCGGCCAGGACAGCGTGCTCTACCACGAGCTCGCGCACATGTGGGTCGGTGACACCGTCACCCTGGACCGCTGGCAGGACATCTTCATCAACGAGGCGCTGGCGTCGTACTCACAGTGGCTCGCGACCGCGGACGCCGCGGGTACGACGCCGCAGGCGTACTTCGACGAGCTCTACAACAAGTCCGACACGATCAGCGGGTTCTGGGACCAGAAGCTCAGCGACCCGGGAAAGCGCGGCCTGTTCACCCGCGTGTACGACAGGGGCCCGATGGCCGTGCAGGCGCTGCGGGTACGGATGGGCGACGAGGCTTTCTTCCGATTCTTCAGGGACTGGGCGGATCAAACGGGACCCCATTCGCTGGCGCAGTGGCGCGAGGCCGCAGAAAAGGCGTCGCCCGTCGACGTGAAACCCCTTCTCGCCGCGTGGTTGGACGGGACGGACAAGGTGCCGGCGAAGCCTGAGTTCGGCGTCCGGTAGGCGACCACCGCGGCGCCCCGCCCCAACTCCCCAGGCGTTTCGCACTGTCGCTATGGTCAAGGCATGCCGGACGATACGACGCTGTACGACCTGCCACTGGTCACCATCCGCCGCACCGCTGTGACCGGGATGGACAACAACGTCTACCTGATCACCAGCAAGGACAGCGGCGCGCAGGTGCTCATCGATGCGGCCGGCGGCATCCGGAAGATCAAGAGGATGCTCGAGGAGTCGGCGCACGACGCGTCCGAGACCACGCGCCTGTCCCTCATCGTCACGACCCACGGCCACCACGACCACATCCGGGCGTTGCGTGAGCTCGTCGACGAGACCGGAGTGCGTACGGCAGCGGGCTCCGGCGACGCCGGCTCGATCGCCGGCCAGACCGGCGTGAAGCCCGACGTCCTGCTCAGGAACCGCGACATCGTCGCCGTTGAGGGTTTCGACCTGACCGCCATCCACCTGCGCGGCCACACCCCCGGCTCGATCGCGCTCGCGTACGCGCCCGGCAACGGCCCCGTACACCTCTTCACCGGCGACTCCCTGTTCCCCGGGGGGCCTGGGAAGGTAACTTCCCCTGCCGACTTCGCGACGATCATGGACGCCTTGGTGGAGCGGGTGTTCGCCATCTACGACGATGACACGGTAGTC
>JAYUEA010000094.1:0-2384 GCA_043739465.1 Propionibacteriaceae bacterium | reverse complement strand
CACGGAGCCAGGTTGCTGAACGTCCGTCATCAGGCCTCGTCGCGGGCTGCGCGGTAGAAGTCCTTCCAGTCGCCGCGTTCGCGGACGACCGTCTCGAGGTACTCCCGCCAGACCGTCGCGTCGGCGACCGGGTCCTTGATGACCGAACCGACGATGCCGGACGCCACGTCACCGGCGCGCAGCACGCCGTCACCGAAGTGAGCGGCCAGGGCGAGTCCGCTCGTCACTACGGAGATCGCCTCGGCCGTCGACAGCGTTCCCGACGGGATCTTGAGCGAGGTCTTGCCGTCCTCGGTGACACCGCGGCGCAGCTCGCGGAAGATCGTCACCACGCGGCGGATCTCGGCCTCGGCGCCGTCTGCCGCGGGCAGGTCCAGCGACCGACCGAGCTCGGCGACGCGTCGTACGACGATCTGGATCTCTTCCGCCGCCGTCGCCGGTACGGGCAGGACGACGGTGTTGAAGCGCCGGCGCAGCGCGCTCGACAGGTCGTTGACGCCGCGGTCGCGGTCGTTCGCGGTGGCAATGACGTTGAAGCCGCGCATCGCCTGCACCTCGGTGTTGAGCTCGGGGATCGGCAGGGACTTCTCACTCAGGATCGTGATGAGCGCGTCCTGGACGTCGGACGGCATGCGGGTGAGCTCCTCGATGCGGGCGATGCCACCGGCCTCCATCGCGACCATCACCGGCGACGGCATCAACGCCTTGAGCGACGGGCCCTCGGCGATCAGCCGGGCGTAGTTCCAGCCGTAGCGGACCGCCTCTTCAGGCGTGCCCGCGGTGCCCTGGACCATGAGGGTCGAGGTGCCCGAGATCGCCGCTGAGAGGTGCTCGGACAGCCACGACTTGGCCGTGCCGGGCACGCCCAGGAGCAGCAGGGCCCGATCGGTGGCGAGCGTGGCGACAGCGGTCTCGACGAGGCGACGGCTGCCCACGTACTTGGGGGTGATGACGGTGCCGTCGCTGAGTGTGCCGCCCAACACGTACGTGACCACGGCCCACGGCGACAGCTTCCAGGTCGGCGGCCGCTGCCGGTCGTCGACGCGGGCGAGGGTCGCCAGCTCCTCGGCGAACGCCTGCTCGGCATGGGGGCGCAGCAGCTCTGTCATGGTCGTCCTCCTACGTGAGCGCGGTCGCGCCGGAATGTGGGTCCTGCCACGCAGACTCCGGCAGGAAAGGTCGCAGTGCGTCGCCGATCAGGGCGCGCACGGTGAGTACGGAGACGGTGTCGCGCAAGAGGTTGCGGGTCGTTCGTGAGTCGGCCTCACCGAGCGAACGCAACCGCTGAGCCCAGCCACCGGTCAGCCGCAAGGGTACGGAGCGGGCGAACATCCCCCACACCTCGGCCGGTACTTGATGGCCGGCCGCACTCACCAGCCGCTGGCCGACCAGCGTCGCGACGTCGTGGGCCCATGGGGGTGGCAGCGACCCGGCGATGGGCGCCAAGCGCTCCGCAGGCACCATCCGGAACACCTCGACGAGGGGCGGCTCAGGCAGTAAGGGGATCAGGTGCGGCTCGATGATTCCGGCTGTGGCTAGGGCGGTTGCAGCGATCGCATCGTGATTGCGGACGGTCGCAGCGATCAGACCTGGGACAACGTTCCAACGCGGCTCGTCCTGGTGCCCGGTGATCAGCTCCGCGGCGGTCGTCCCGGCGATCTGCGGCCACAGCGCGGGCGGCACGGCCGCGACGAGCGTGTTCAGACGATCGACGGTGGACAGCTTGGGCCCGATCCCGTCTCGAGCCGCAGCGGCGTCGTCTCCGGGCGAAGTCAGCACTATCGTTCGCGTCGGCCGATTCACCAGGTGCGAGAGGCCGGACCCGGTGCTCTCCACGACGGACACAGCCGAACGGGCACGGTCGATCATGCGGGCGACGTACGCCGACTCACCCAGCCGTGCGAGTGCTTCCCGCGCCCACATCCGTACGCCCTCTGCCCGGTCGTCGAGACAGCGCTCGAGGAAAGGTTCGTCGGGCGCGTACGGATCCGCGGCGAACCCGCGCAGCAGCTCGGTGCGGAAGGCGGCGGGAGAGTCGCGCCAGGTGGCCTCGAGCGCGGCGCGGGCCGCATCGGGGTCGGCCGCTCGCGCCTGCCAGAACCAGGCGAGCCGCTGCTCGCTGGTGCCGGTCTCCCAGACCTCTGTGTCGCTGGGATCCGGCCTCGGGTCATCCGGCCCGTCGAGGCCGGCCGCGAGCAGCTGCGCCAGCAACCAGTCACCGCGGAGACCGAGGACCGGCAGTACGAGGGGGCGCAGGTCCCGTCGGGCCAGCGCCGCGGGCAGCGTCCGGTGCGGCAGGCGCATCCCCGCCGCCGCGACCAGACCGAGCGCCTCGGCGAGCACGGCTATCCTGTCCGCGCCGAGCCGGATCATGCCCGTCTCGT
>JAYUEA010000093.1:0-2386 GCA_043739465.1 Propionibacteriaceae bacterium | reverse complement strand
GGGGTGACGCGTGCCACACTTCGGCGCCAGCCCCAGCGGTCTCCGACCGAGTGGGTGCGGCCGTGACCCTGAGAGGTGGGAACGTGGCAGAGCAGCAGTTCGATGTCGTCGTCGTCGGAGGAGGATCGGCCGGTGCGGTGATCGCCGCTCGCCTGTCCGAGGACCCGTCGGTGCGGGTTGCGCTGGTCGAAGCGGGCGGTCCGCCGCCGCCCGAGGAGTCCATGCCGGCAGCGGTCGCAGCGCTGCAGCTGAACCCCGAGACGGACTGGATGTATACCGGTGACGCGGGCGGCGTCGGCCGCGGGCTGGCCGAGGGCCGGATGATGGTGCCGCGCGGCAAAATGCTCGGCGGCTCCTCCGGGATCAACTACATGGCGTACGTGCGCGGCCACCCCGGCGACTTCGACTCCTGGGCCGATGGCGGCGCCCGTGGCTGGGCGCACGACGACGTGCTGCCCTACTTCAAAAAGTCCGAGGGCATCCAGCCCAGCGGCGACATCGTCGTGGACCACGGCGCCCACAACCCCGACGGCCCGCTCGGGGTCTCGGTCCGCTCACCGGTCATCCCCGCCGCGCAGCAGTTCGTCGACGCGGCCGCCGCCGCAGGGATCCCCACCGGCGACTACAACGGCGGAGACCGGGCCCGGCCGGAGGGGGTGGCGTCGCTGTTTCAGACCACCACTAAGGACGGCAAGCGCAGCTCGACCTTCCACGCCTTCCTCGAGCCGGTGATGGCCGAGCGCGACAACCTCGTCGTCATCACCTACGCCACCGTGCAGCGGATCCTGCTCGCCGACGAGGGGGAGGGTCTGGCCGCCACCGGCGTTGAGTATCTGACCCGCGACGGCGACGTGCAGACCGTCACCGCCACGCGCGAGGTCGTGCTGTCGGCCGGCGCCATCGGCTCGCCGCAGCTCCTGCTGCTGTCCGGCATCGGCCCGAAGGACGAGCTGGCGCAGGTCGGCATCGACTGCCGGCTGGACCTGCCCGACGTCGGCAAGCACCTGAAGGACCACCTCCACACACCCATGGTCTTCCCGGCGCCCGGCATCGGCCTGAACATGACCGAGGTCGCGCTGTCGCTCGGCCCGGACGCGCTGCGCGCCCCCGCGGGTCCGCTGCCGGCGGACCCGCGCGATGACGTGGACCTGCCGCCCGAGCTCGCCGGTGTCAAGGCCGAGGCCGAGCGGCGGCTCGGCGAGTGGGTCACCACCGGTCGCAGTCTGGTCTCGTCCTCCCTCTACGACGCCGGGCTTTGGTACTCCACCGGGCTCGGCGACGAGCACACCCACGACGCACAGATCGGCTTCCTGGTCTGCGGCTACACCCCCGACCTGTGGCGGGCCCTGTTCCGCATCGACCCGCAGGAGTACTTCGAGGACGCCGCGGCGACGCTGGCCGCCGACGCCGAAGTCGTCGTGATGCTCCCCAACCCGGTGCAGCCTCACAGCGAAGGCGAGGTCCGACTCGCCAGTGCAGATCCGCTGGCACCGCCGGTCATCTCGCTGAACTACTTCTCCGACCCGCACGACGTGAAGGTGATGGTGGCGGTCATGCGCCGTGCCCTCGAGCTGATCGAGGCGTGGCCGGTCCCCGGCATGGGCCCGTTGCACGTGCCGCCGAAGCTGGCCGAATCACACGGCCACACTCCGGGCGACGTGCCGAGCGACGAGCTGCTCGAGGACCTCGCGCGGCACTACGCCCTCACCGTCTACCACGAGACCTCGACGTGCCGGATCGGCAGCGTGGTCGACACCGACCTGCGCGTCCTGGGTGTGGCCCGACTGCGCGTGGCGGACGCCAGCGTGATGCCGAACGTGACCTCGGGCAACACCAACGCGCCCACGATCATGATCGGCGAGAAGGCGGCGGAGCTGATCGCGCAAGAGCACGGCCTCCGCCTCACAGAGACGGTCGGGGCCAGCTGACGACAGCGCCGTCAGTCAGTCCTCGGGACGGGCTCTGCAGTGGCGCTGCAGAGCCCGTTGCTGACATCGCCGTTGTTCGGCACGGACGAAACAAGCAGGTCAGCGACGCATCCGCGCCCCAGGCAGCTGGGTGCGTTGCCGTTCGGTGCGGTGCTGACGCCGTGCGACGGCAGCCCACGGATCGTGTGGAGCGGGTCATCGGTGGGACCTCGAAGTCCGAGCTGTTCTTGCTGCGCCCTGCGTTGGATTTCGTCGAGGACGGCCGGGCCGAGCTGCACGACGTGAAAGGCGTTCAGCACCGACACCGCGTCGGACAACGAGTCGCGCAGCGCGGTGGCATAGCCGAGGAACGGGTCGCGGGTGGCGTGCCTGATGCCGGCCCCGAACGTCTCGTCCTGAGCGTCCAGCCACCCGGCGTAGGTGGTGTCAGATCGCCCCATTAAGACGTTAGGGAGCCG
>JAYUEA010000092.1:0-2391 GCA_043739465.1 Propionibacteriaceae bacterium | reverse complement strand
CCAAGATCCTGGTGGCCGGCTACGCACTCCCGGATCCCGTCAAGTACGTGTTCCTCGGCCCTCTGGTGGGTGCGGGTGCCCGGGTGCTGTTCTCGCCGTTGACCGACCGACTGGGCGGAGCCCGCTGGACGCTCATGTCCGGCGTCGGCCTCGCCGGGTCGATCGCCTGGACCATCCCGGCCCTGGTGCCGGACACGAGCAGCGCGACCGTCCTCCAAGGTGGCTTCGACCACTTCCTGTGGGGCATGCTCGCGATCTTTCTGTTCGCGGGCGTCGGCAACGCCTCGACCTTCAAGCAGATGCCGATGATCTTCGAGCGGCGTCAAGCAGGCGGCGTCATCGGGTGGACCAGTGCGATCGCCGCGTTCGGGCCGTTCCTCTTCGGCGTCGGTCTCACTCTGATGCCGGCTCAGGTCTTCTACGGCATCGGCGTCGCATGGGCGCTCATGTGCGTTGCCATCACCTGGTTCCGTTACGCCCGACCGGGCGCCCCGAAGAAGTCCTGATGACCCTCACTCGTCCGACGCCCCTGCGGGCCACCGTCATCACGGTGTCGAACGAGGTCGCGAACCACTCGGAGGACGACCGAGGCGGGACTCTGGCCGAGAGTCTGCTCACCGACCTCGGCGTCGAGGTAGCGCGAGTGGTCGTCCCCGACGACCCGATACCCCTCGTGTCTGCTGTGACGACTGCGATCGCCGGTGGTTCGCGATTCGTCATGACCTGCGGAGGAACGGGCATCGGACCCAACGACCACACGATCGACGTGATCGCAGAGCTGCTGACCTTCCAGATCCCGGGCATCGCCGAGGAGATCCGCCGCCGCGGCATCGCCCACGCTGCGCCCGCGCTGGTGTCGCGTGAGATCGCCGGGGCGGTCGTCCCTGCGAACGGGCCTCCGGTGCTCGTCCTGTGTGCGCCGGGGTCACGAGGAGGCGTACGCGACGCGCTCGAGGTGGTCGGCCCCGTTCTGGCCTACGTCATCGACCAGCTGGACGGTGCCGGACACGCGTGACAAGGAAATGCCGCAATGTCTGACTTGACGACACCTCCGCCACCGAAGGCCGCCCGCGGAACCTGGGCCATGCGCGACTACCCCTTGGTCGCGTGGCTGCTGGCGGGCGTGACCGTGGCGATCACGCACCCTTGGATCGACGACGCCGACTGGGTGCTGCTGCACATCGTGCTGCTGGGCGCCCTCACCCAGGCGATCGTCGTCTGGAGCTGGCACTTCGCCCAGACGCTTCTCCGCACGTCCAACGCTCCTGGCGGCCGCCGGCACCAGACCTGGCGACTCGCACTGGTCAACGGTGGAGCGACGCTCGTCCTGATCGGCGTGCCGACGCACCAGTGGTGGATGACTCTGGCCGGCGGCACGACCGTCGCTGGGGCAGCGTGCTGGCACGGCTGGGCGCTCTGGGAGATGCTGCGACACGCCCTACCCGCGCGGTTCCGGGTCAGCGTCCACTACTACCTGGCCTCAGCCGCGTCTCTGGTCCTCGGCGCCGGTCTGGGCGTGTGGCTCGCTCACCTCGAGGACGGGCCCCTCCATGCCCGGGTGCTGGTCGCCCATGCGCTCACGAACGTGCTGGGCTGGGTGGGCCTGACCCTGACCGGCACCCTGCTCACGCTGTGGCCGACGATGCTGCGAACGCGCATGGACGACCGCGCGGTTCGCTGGACCACGCTCGCGCTCCCGGTGTTCGGTGCCGCGCTGATCGTGGCCGTGGGCGGTGCGCTGCTCGGTTCGTCCTGGGCGGCGGCCACGGGTGTGGGTGGGTACCTGGCCGCGCTGGCCCTGTGGGGCCGCAACCTGTGGGGTCCGTTGCGCCATCGCCGTCCGTCAGAGTTCGCGCCCGCCTCGGTAGCAGCAGGGATCTTCTGGCTGACTGTCGCA
This sequence comes from Propionibacteriaceae bacterium, assembly GCA_043739465.1. Taxonomy (GTDB): domain Bacteria; phylum Actinomycetota; class Actinomycetes; order Propionibacteriales; family Propionibacteriaceae; genus Fen-668. The sequence goes on along the minus strand of JAYUEA010000092.1, from coordinate 494 downwards.
GTCGCCTGGGCGGGGTGGAACCTCGCCACGACGTCCGACTGGACGTGGATCGACGAGGCCTTCGTCTGGCCTGCCGCGACGCTCGCCGTCGGGCTCCTGCAAGTTCTCATCGGCGCATCGTCGTACCTGCTGCCTTCGGTGCTCGGCGGAGGCCCGTCGGTCGTCCGAGCAGGTCAGGCCTGGCTGAACCGCTGGTGGTTCGGTCGCATCGTCATCGTCAACACCTGTCTGCTGCTCTGGGTGCTGCCGACCCCTTGGCCGCTGAAGTGGATCGCCGCGTCACTTGGCATCGTCACCTGTGCGCTGTTCGTACCGTTGATGATTGCTGGCGTCCGGGCGAGTCTCCGTGCGCGCAGTGCCTGACCGCCGTGGGGTTGGGCCGATCTCGGGTGAAGGGGGGCCCTGAGGCAATCCGCCGCGCCGTCGGCTACGAATCACAGGCATGACCACTTCGCGTGAGGGTTCGACGTCCCTGCCACCTGAGCGCCCGGCAC
>JAYUEA010000091.1:0-7236 GCA_043739465.1 Propionibacteriaceae bacterium | reverse complement strand
GAACATCAGGAACTGGACGCTGGACGGCGAGGCCGCTGAGCCTCTGTTCCGCAAGGCCGTCGAGCTCGGCATCACGTTCTGGGACACCGCCAACGTGTACGGGGCGGGCACCAGCGAAGAGATCACCGGGGAGGCGATCAAGGACTACACCCGTCGCGAGGACGTCGTCCTCGCGACCAAGCTCAACGGCACGATGGGTGACGGCCCCGGTGGCCAGGGTCTGTCGCGCCGTGCCGTGATGGAGCAGGTCGACGCGTCGCTGGCCCGCCTCGGCACCGACTACATCGACCTCTACCAGATCCATCGCTACGACCCGGAGACGCCGGTCGAAGAGACGATGGAAGCCCTGCACGACGTCATCAAGGCCGGCAAGGTGCGCTACATCGGGGGCCTCGAGCATGTACGCGTGGCAGTTCGCCACCATGCAGCACGCGGCCGACGTCGGCGGCTGGACGCGCTTCGTCTCGATGCAGGACCAGTACTCCCTGATCATGCGCGAGGAGGAGCGCGAGATGTACCCGCTGCTCGACTATCAGGGCGTCGGCGCTATCCCGTGGAGCCCGCTCGGAGGAGGTCGCGTGGCCCGTCCCTGGGGTGAGAAGACGACAGCGCGGGGCAGCTCCAACCCCGAGACCGACCCCAAGGGACGACCACTGCAGATCGACGACGACAAGGCGATCATCGACGCCGTGCAGAGGATCGCCACTGACCACGGCGTCTCGATGGCGACGGTCGGTATCGCGTGGGTAATGAACAACCCGGTCGTCGACGCGCCGATAGTGGGTGCGACCAAGGACTCGCACCTCACCGAAGCGGCCGCCGCAGTCGACCTCGAGCTCACCGACGACGAGCCCGCCGTGCTTGAGAGCCCGTACGTCCACCGGGAGCCGACCTACTTCTGAGGACAAACATGTCAGTTCTTGACCGGTCGAACCTCACGGATTTCGTGTTTTCGGGCGGCTTCGTGGCTGCTCGAGGTGCTGGACCTCACGAAGTCTGTGTTACGAGGCCCCACACGGGCGCATAACCCGGGTCTTGTGAGGTTGCTCCAGAGGAGTGCCGCCGAGGGCTCCCGATAACACAGATGAGGGGGCAGTAGGTTTGGCCACGTGCTGGACCTGACCGGAGACATCGTCGACCTGCTGCGCGCCATCACCGACATCGAGTCGGTGAGCGGGAACGAGAAGGCGCTCGCAGACGCCGTCGACGCGGCGCTGCGAGCGATACCGCACCTCACCGTGACCCGAGACGGCGACGCGCTCGTGGCCCGTACGGACCTCGGCCGCGCTGAGCGCGTCATCATCGCCGGCCACCTCGACACCGTGCCGCTGGCGGACAACCTGCCGAGCACGCGCACGGTGGTCGACGGCGAGGACCGCGTCTATGGGCGGGGCACGTGCGACATGAAGGGCGGCGTCGCCGTACAGCTCGCGGTCGCGGCCGCCGTCTCGGAGCCCGTACGCGACATCACGTGGATCTTCTACGACCACGAGGAGGTCGACGCCGAGCGCAACGGCCTCAACCGCCTGTCGAAGACCCGCCCCGAGCTGTTGGTCGGCGACCTCGCCGTCCTCATGGAGCCCACAGCCGCTGCCATCGAAGGCGGCTGCCAGGGCACCCTGCGCGTCGCGGTCCGCACCCACGGCAGGGCTGCCCACTCCGCACGCTCCTGGCTGGGCAGCAACGCGATCCACAGTGCGGGAGAGATCCTGCGCCGGCTGGAGTCGTACACAGCAGCCGAGGTCCTCGTCGACGGACTGCTCTACCTCGAGGGCATGAACGCGGTGGCCATCAGCGGGGGCATCGCCGGCAACGTCGTACCTGACCTGTGCGTTGTCACCGTCAACTACCGCTTCGCGCCCGACAAGGACGAGGCCGCTGCCCTCGCCGAGGTGCACAGGCTGTTCGACTCCTACGAGGTCGAGCTGCTCGACATCGCGCTGGGCGCGCGGCCGGGCCTCGACCTGCCCGCCGCGAAGGCCTTCGCGGCGGCCGTCGGGGGAGAGGCGAGGCCCAAGTACGGCTGGACCGATGTCGCACGGTTCTCGGCGCTGGGGGTGCCGGCGGTGAACTACGGGCCCGCGAACCCGAACCACGCGCATACCGACGCTGAACACTGCCGTACCGAGGATCTCGTGCTCTGCCGGGACGCCCTGATGCGCTGGCTCACGGCCTGACGGAGTCCTCGGACGGCTACGCTCGTGCCGTGCCCAAGGAGTCGAAGACCCAGAACCAAGGTCCCGTCATCCGCCGTCGCGCGGACCGGCAGCCCACCACCACCGACCAGCGGCTGCTCGCCAGTCGCGGGACCAACGACTGGGTCCACACCGACCCTTGGCGCGTCCTGCGGATCCAGTCGGAGTTCGTCGAGGGCTTCGGCACCCTGGCCGAGCTCGGTCCTGCGGTGAGCGTCTTCGGGAGCGCCCGCACCAAACGGACCCACCCCATGTACATGGCCGCCGAGACCATCGGCCGCCGCCTCGCCGAGGAGGGCCTCGCCGTGATGACCGGTGGCGGCCCGGGTGTCATGGAGGCGGCCAACAAGGGTGCGGCCAACGCCGGCGGCACGTCGGTCGGCCTCGGCATCGAGCTGCCGTTCGAGCAGTCGCTGAACAAGTACGTGACCCTGGGCATCAACTTCCGCTACTTCTTCGCCCGCAAGACGATGTTCCTCAAGTACAGCCAGGGCTTCGTCGTGATGCCCGGCGGTTTCGGCACGTTCGACGAGCTGTTCGAGTCCGTGACCCTGTCCCAGACGCGCAAGGTGACGCAGTTCCCGATCGTGCTGTTCGGCACCGAGTACTGGAACCCGATGATCACGTGGCTGAAGGAGACCGTGCTCGCCGACGGCTACATCAACGACGACGACCTCGATATGCTCCACGTCACCGATTCGGTGGAGGATGCCGTGCAGGCGATGCTCACGCCGGTCCCGCCGATGCCCCCACACGATCCCAACTAGGAGTGTCGATGGAATGGATCCTTGCCGCGCTCGTCATCGGCATCGTGGGTCTGGCGGCCGCCGCCGCGAGCGGCAGGTTCGGTGACATGCCCGACGTGGTGGACGACCGCGTTCATCCCGTGCTGCCGAGCGGGAACCTCACGAGCGCCGACCTTCGGCAGGTCCAGTTCGCGGTCGTTCCTCGCGGCTATTCCATGGAGCAGGTGGACGCATTGCTCGACAGGTTGGGCGACCAGCTGGAGGCGGTCCGGTCCGGTCAGACGGTCGTGGCGTCACCTGGCCCGTACAACCTGGAATAATGGTCGCGGAGAATCGATCGAAAGGTGAACACGCGATGGCAGCGATGAAACCGCGTACTGGTGATGGACCCATGGAGGTCACGAAGGAGGGCCGCGGCATCGTCATGCGGGTTCCCGTCGATGGCGGCGGGCGTCTGGTCGTCGAGCTCAACGCCCAAGAGGCCACGGATCTGCTCGAGGCCTTGAGAGGTGTCGTCGGCTGAGTGTCCTGACACGACAAGCATTCAGCGCCCGCCCGGAGCGATCTCCGGCGGGCGCTCTGCTGTCGTGAGGGGTGCTCTTGTCAGCGGGCGCGGTAGGCCGCGATGGCCTTCTCGTACACCTCGACCGTCTGCTGCGCGATCGCGCGCCACGAGAACTCCTCGATGCAGCGTTGGCGTCCGGCGAGGCCCATGGCCTTCGCCCGGGCCGGATCGCGGGTCAGGCTGTTGATCGCCGCCGCGAACTCCGCCTCGAAGCCGGCAATGAACTCGGGGTCGTTCGCCCGCGCGGGGGCGTACGGGACCAGCAGGCCGGTGGTGCCGTCGACGACCACCTCCGGGATGCCGCCCACCGCCGACGCGACGACGGCCGTCTCGCAGGCCATGGCCTCGAGGTTGACGATGCCGAGCGGTTCGTAGATCGACGGGCAGGCGAACACTGTGGCGTGGGTGAGGACCTGACGTACGGACTCGCGCGGGAGCATCTCCTGGACCCAGGTCACGGTGCCGGGGCGGGCCTTCTCTAGCTCTCCGAAGGCCTCGGTGAACTCGGCGGCGATCTCCGGGGTGTCCGGGGCCCCGGCGAGCAGCACGAGCTGCGTCTCGGGGTCGAGGGCGCGGGCCGCGCGCACGAGGTGGATGAGCCCCTTCTGGCGCGTGATCCGGCCGACGAACACCACGACGGGACGGCTGCGGTCGATGCCCAGTGAGTCGACGACGTCGGTGCCCGGATCGGGCTTGAACTCGTCAGGGTCGATGCCGTTCTTGACAACGTGGATGCGCGACGGGTCGACGTCGGGGTAGGCGGCGAGGATGTTGGCGATCATGGCCTCGCTGACCGCGATGACGGCGTCGGCCTGCTCGTACGCCGTCTTCTCGATCCAGGAGCTGACCCGGTAGCCGCCGCCGAGCTGCTCGGCCTTCCACGGCCGGTCAGGCTCGAGCGAGTGGGCGGTGACGACAGTCGGCACGTCCTGGAGCCGCCCGGCGATGATGCCCGCGAACTGGGCGTACCAGGTGTGGGCGTGGATGACGTCGACCTCGGGCACGGCCGCGGCCATCGACACGTCCGCGCCAAGAACCCGTACGGCCGGGTTGGCTCCCGGCGGGAAGTCTTCGGCGTGAGCGACGGCGCCGAACCTCGGCTCGCCCATGCACTGGACGTCGACGAGCTCGCAGAACTCGCGCAGCTGGGGGACGAGCTGGCCAACGTGCACGCCGGCGCCGCCGTAGATGTGGGGAGGGTACTCACGGGTGAGGATGGAGACACGCAGGCTCATAGGCGCGAGCCTGCCACAGCGTGCCGTTGTGTGGGGTGATTGGGCAGCTCTTTCGCGAATCATGGGTGAACGGGTCCCGCTGGGCACCACGGTTACTAGGCTGCAGTCATGGTGACCCGACCGAATGCCCTGTCGATCGTCCTGGCTGGTGGGGAAGGCAAGCGGTTGATGCCGCTCACAGCCGACCGCGCGAAGCCGGCGGTTCCCTTCGGGGGCACGTACCGCCTCATCGACTTCGTGCTGTCCAACCTCGTGAACTCCGACCTGCGCAGGATCGCGGTGCTGACCCAGTACAAGTCTCATTCGCTCGACCGCCACATCTCCCTGACCTGGCGCATGTCCGTGCTGCTGAACAACTACGTCACGAGCGTGCCGGCGCAGCAGCGCACCGGCAAGCAGTGGTTCATGGGCAGCGCCGACGCCATCTACCAGTCGATGAACCTCATCGACGATGAGCAGCCCGACTACATCGTCGTGTTCGGTGCCGACAACATCTACCGGATGGACGTCGAGCAGATGCTCGAGGCCCACATCGACTCCGGCTTGGGCTGCACCGTGGCAGGGATCCGCGTCCCGCGGGCCACGGCGAGCGAGTTCGGCATCATTGACGCCGGCATCGACGGCAAGATCCACAAGTTCCTCGAGAAGCCGGCCGACCCTCCGGGACTGCCCGACTCGCCCGAGGAGTCGTTCGCCTCGATGGGCAACTACATCTTCTCCACCGAGGCCTTCGTCGAGATGCTGCACGCCGATGCGGCGCAGGAGAACTCGCGCCACGACATGGGCGGCAACATCATCCCCGCCTTCGTCGACGCCGGCGAGTCCCAGGTCTACGACTTCATGACCAATGAGGTCCCCGGCGCCACCGAGAAGGACCGCAACTACTGGCGTGACGTCGGTAGCGTCGACGCCTACCACGAGGCGCACATGGACCTGGTCTCCGTGGTGCCGGACTTCAACCTGTACAACCGCAAGTGGCCCATCTGGACGAGCCAGTCGCAGGTGCCGGGTGCGAAGTTCACGCTGCGCGGAACCGCCGAAGACTCGATCGTGGGTTCAGGGTGCATCATCTCGGGCGGCGACGTCGACCGCTCCGTGCTCAGCCCGAATGTGCTCATCGAGAAGTGGGCGCGGGTCGAGGAGTCAGTCGTCTACTCCGGCTGCAAGATCGGTCGCAACGCGGTGATCCGTCGGGCGATCCTCGACAAGAACGTCATCGTCCCCGACGGGGTGGAGATCGGCGTCAACCGCGACCACGATGTCGCGCGCGGCTTCTACGTCTCCGACCAGAACGTGACGGTCGTCCCGAAGAACACGAAGGTCCGTGACTGACTGAGCACGGACTCTGCTAGTTGAGGCTGGGGGCTGCGGTCAGCCCTTGACCGCAGCCAGCAGGCCGTCGCCCACGGGCAGGAACACCGGGGTCAGGTCCTCGATCTCCGCGATCGACTCGATGACCTCGCGGGTGATGAGCGTCTCGTCGGACTCGTTGGTGGGGTCGGCGACCGTGCCCCCGAGCATCGCGTGGTGCAGCACGAGCACGCCGCCGTGACGCAGCAGCCGGATGGCTTGCTCGAGGTACTCGTGGGCCTCCAGCGGCTCGCCGGCGATCAGGACGAGGTCGTACGCCCCGTCGCTGAGCTTCGGCAGCACGGTCAGGGCCGGCCCGGCGATGGTGCGCAGGCGCTGGGGACGGATGCCTGTGCTCGCGATGATGCGGCGCGCGACGTTCTGGTACTCGGCCTCGGCGTCGATGGTGGTCAGGATGCCGTCAGGGGCCATGCCGTGAAGGAGGGCCAGGGAAGCGACACCGGCACCCGTCCCGATCTCGACGACGGCCTTGGCGCCGAGCACCCGGGCGAGGAAGGTGAGGGTCTGTGCGGCCCCTCGGCTGGGAGGTACGAGACCGAGGTCGGCGGCGGCCGCGCGGGCAGCCGCGCCCGCCGGAGACTCCGGGACATAGTCCTCGGTGTGGGCCCAGACAGCGGGCTTGGGAGCGTGCTTGCCGGAGATCGCGGCGGAGGTGGAACTCACACCAGTCAGCGTAGTGCCCCGCGTCGGAAAACGCCTGAACGGTCGCCGCGTCCTGGGCACGCACCCCCCAGCGTTGCCGTCGGTCACCAGACGACCGGTATGGCTACCCTCCATCTCCTCGCGATGCACGCACCCAGACCACGGCGACTGTGCAGGAACTTCGAACCCAGGGCGCTCGTGGAAGGCCCTACGATGTGCGGCATGGGTCACACTGTCAGCGCCGAGCTCGTCGCGAACGTCCTTTCAGTCGACGTCGCGGTCGGCGACAAGGTCGGCCCCGAGGACGCAGTCGTCCTGCTGGAGTCGATGAAGATGGAGATCCCTGTCCTCGCTGATGTCGCGGGCACGGTCATCGAGATCGTCGTGGCTCCCGGAGACGTGGTCAACGATGGTGACCCGCTCGTGGTGATCCAGGAGGCATGAGACGTGACGCAGCCACCCTTCGGGCGACTGGTGACCGC
>JAYUEA010000090.1:0-2404 GCA_043739465.1 Propionibacteriaceae bacterium | reverse complement strand
ACCGCCTCGTCGATGAAGTCGATGACGCGCTGACGCGAGGCGGCCGTGATCACCGGGCCCATCGAGGTGGACGCCTGGTCGCCGGGGCCGACGACGATCTTGTTGGCCTCCTTGGTGAGCTCGGCGATGAGGGCGTCCGCTGCGCCGCCGACGGCCACCGCCACCGGTACGGCCATGCAGCGCTCGCCAGCCGAGCCGAATGCGCCGGCCGTGATCTGCGAGGCAGCGAAGGCCATGTCCGCATCGGGCATGACGACCGCGTGGTTGTTGGCGCCGCCGAGCGCCTGTACACGCTTGCCCGCGGCGATGCCGGTCTGCTGTACGTACCTGGCGATCGGCGTCGACCCCACGAACGAGACGGCGGCGACGTCGGGGTGGGCAAGGAGTGCGTCGACCGCCTCCTTGCCGCCATGGACGACCTGGAACACGCCGTCGGGCAGACCGGCCTTCGTGTACAGCTCGGCGACGAAGTTGGCAGCAGACGGGTCGCGCTCGCTCGGCTTGAGGATGAACGCGTTGCCGGTGGCGATGGCGATGGGGTGCATCCACATCGGCACCATCGCGGGGAAGTTGAACGGCGTGATGCCGGCGACGACGCCGAGGGGCTGCCTCATGCTGTGCACGTCGACGCCGGTCGACACGTTCGCCGAGTGGTCGCCCTTGAGGTGCGTGGTGATGCCGCAGGCGAACTCGACCGACTCGCGGCCACGTGCGATCTCGCCGGCGGCGTCCGGCACGGTCTTGCCGTGCTCGCGGCTGATGATCCGCGCCAGCTCGTGGGTGTTCTCGACGAGCAGCTGGCGGAACGCGTACATGACGTCCGTTCGCTTGGCCAGCGACATCCGGCCCCACGTCTTGGCGGCGCGTACGGCGTCCTGGACGGCCTGGTCGACCACGGCGGTATCCGCCAGCGCGACCGAGCCGATCTGCCGACCCGTCGAGGGGTCGAGGATGGGCTGGGTGGCACCCGTCGACGGGACCTGCGTTCCGCCGATCCAATGTGACACGGTCATGGTGGGACTCCTCGCGATGAGCCGAGCTGAAAAGTAACTACATGTGTGACTGTATGTCAGGACATAATAGATGTCCACTGGCAGTACTGGCGAGACATGACTCGTGCCATACTCGGGTCCTTGAGTCGCGAGGGCAGGACATGTCCCGCAAGACTGCGAACCGCATTGCCCGGGTACGGGACGGCCAGGGCCGGGAGGACATCCATGACCGAGGTCGCCGTGGTCGTCGATCGTACGTCTGAAGTGCCGCTGCACCAGCAGGTGTCCGCCGCGTTGCGCTCAGCCATCGCATCCGGTGACCTGAGCCCGGGAGCGCGCGTCGAGAACGAGCTCGACCTGGCGGCCAGGCTCGGCCTCTCGCGCCCCACCGTTCGTCGGGCCATGGAGGACCTGGTCCACGCGGGTCTCGTGATCCGTCGCCGGGGGAGTGGCACGATCGTGGCTCCCAATCCGGTACGGCGCCAGCTCAATCTCAGCAGCCTGTTCGACGATCTTGAGGCCGAGGGGCGCCACCCCACCTCCAGCGTGCTCGAGTTCTCGATCGCGCCCGGGTCTGCCGAGGTGACGGCCGCGCTCGGGCTCGAAGCGAAAGCTGGGGTGCTCACCGTGAGGCGGGTCCGATACGCGGGCGGCGAGCCGCTGGCGATCCTCATGAACGAGATGCCGGCCGACTTCGCGCCGGACTACTCGGCCCTTGGGACATCCGGGTTGTACGCCAGCCTGCGCGAGCGCGGGATCACGATCGCCGGCGCATCTCAGAGGATCGGCGCCCGGCTGGCGACGGCGGCAGAGGCTGAGCTCCTCGGCGAGAGGCCTGGTGCGCCCCTGCTGACCGTCGAACGAGTGGCGTATCGCGACTCGGGTCAGATCATCGAGCGGGGCCACCACATCTACCGAGCCAGCCTCTACTCGTTCGACATGTCCCTCCGCCAGTAGGGGCGATCGTCGACCCGGGTCCATCGGAACCGGGTGAGCGGTACGGGACCTCCCGCCGGGCTGTACGAGACCTCCCGCCGGGCGGTGTGAGATCTCCCGCCGGGCGGTACAGGACCTCCCGCCGGGCGGTACAGGATCTCTCACCTGCACCGTAGGCGTCTGTCGGCAACCATCGGCGACCTCTCGATCCTGTCCACGTTGGCCGGCGTCCACGACCTGGTGACCGAGAACGGGCGTACGACCTTCGAGGCCGATGACGACGCGATGCCCCCGGTGCTTGCGGCGCTGGCCCGCGCCGGAGCGACCGGTGTCACGGCCACGCCGCCGAGCCTCGAGGAGCTGTTCCTGTCGCACTACGACACCCGCACACCGGGGAAGGCACTCGTATGACCGGCTTCGGCGCCGCGTTCCACCTGGCCTTCCGGCGCAGCCGCATGTTCTACCTGATCGGCCTT
>JAYUEA010000089.1:0-2409 GCA_043739465.1 Propionibacteriaceae bacterium | reverse complement strand
ACGATGGGTACCGGGAGCGGAGAGGCGGAACGATGATCCAGACGTACGGTGTGCGCGGTCTGACGTGCTGGCGGTGCATGGTGAGCCTGATCGACGAGGTGCGTGCACTGCCCGGGGTGGACGGGGTCCAGGTGGACCTGGTGCCGTACGGGGAGTCACGCGTGTCCGTCATCCCGGACGGAGCCGTAACTCGAGACCAGGTACGCGGCAGCCTCGGCCATGCAGGTTTCGAGTTGGTCGATGCCCGATGAGCCCTGATCCGGTCCTGATCGCCGACACACTGGTCGCGCGGGTGGGGGTGCGTCGGCGAGACCGGTGGGGCCGGACGCGGTTGCTGGCGTTCCAACACGATGCGCTGGATCGGCTCCTGAGACATGCCCGGACCCACTCTTCCTACTACCGCGAGGCGCTGCGCGGCGCCCCCGACCTCCCGCTCGCCGAACTGCCCATCCTGACCAAAGCCACGCTGATGGAGCAGTGGGACCGGATCTGTACCTCGGATGCGCTTCGGCTCGCCGAGGTGGAGGGGCGTCTGGCCGAGACGGAGCGCGCCGCCACCGATCCCGGACATGCCTGGCGCGGGCGGTGGTGGTTGGCGGCCACCGGCGGCACCACGGGGCTCCGAGGAGTGTTCGCCTGGAACAGGCAGGAGTGGACCCACGTCTTGGCGTCGTACGCCCGGGTCAACGACTGGGCCGGTGTATCGGTCGGTCTGCGTCGCCCGTTACGTACCGCGTTCGTGAGCTCGCTGAATCCCACCCACCAGTCCGCTGTGGTCGGAGCGAGTCTGCACTCGCAGCTTGTGCCGGCGCTGCGGCTGGACGCCCGGACTCCCCTAGACGACCTGGTCGGGGAGCTCGATCGGTTCGGGCCCCGTCTGCTGGTCACCTACGCGTCGATGGTCGGCCCTTTGGCGCAGGCTCAGCTTGCCGGCCACCTGCACATCCGACCGGAGAAGGTCGTGGCCGCCTCCGAGGTGCTCACGCCAGACGCCAGAGCCGCAGCACGGGCTGCCTGGGGGGAGTCGGTGGTCGTGGACAGCTACGCGGCGACGGAGACCGCCAACATCGCGTCGACCTGCTCCCAGGGTGGATGGCACCTGTGCGAAGACTTCGTGATCGTCGAGCCCGTGGACGAGGACCATCGCCCCGTCCCTGTCGGGGTCACCGCAGACAGGATCCTCGTGACCGTGCTCTTCTCGCGGACGCTGCCGTTGATCCGGTACGAGCTGACAGACTCAATCCGCCTGTCCCGCGAGCGCTGCGCCTGCGGCCTGCCCTTCGCGCTCCTGGAGACTGTGGAGGGCCGTTCGGAAGACACTCTCACCCTGCCAGGCCGGCACGGCCCGGTCCGGGTCCACCCCAACGTCTTCCACAACGCCCTGGAAACCTTGGCACCGAACGGCTGGCAGGTCGAACAACAGCCGAACAAGCTGACGGTTCGCCTCGTCGCCCCCGCAGGCGACACCGAACTGGTATCTCGACGCGTCCAAGAGGCCTTGGCCGACCTCACCATCGAAGCCATTGCCGTCGAGGTGGTCGCCGTGACCGAAGTGGAGCGGACAAGGCTGGGCAAGACCCAACTCGTGAAGGCCATCCCGGCCTAGCCGGGCCTAGCCGCGAACTCCAGGTCGAGGGCTGCACGTACTCATGCCAAGCCTTCATCGAAACTTGACCGAAGACGAACAGTTCCCGACATCGGGCCGTCCTATGGTCGAGCCAATACATACCCTATCGGGGTATCCATAAGCATGAGTCGAGCGAGAGGTGAGCGCCATGAACTGGCTGATCATCGGCGGTGGCCTGGCCCTGACGGGCCTGTTGGGGTGGTTCTTCTTCGGACCCAAACGGGCCGGGCGGGTGGAGGTGGAGGACGGCGTGCAGGTCGTACGGGTGACTGTGAACGGCGGCTACTCTCCTGACCTGATCGAAGGAGTCCGGCCAGGGATGCCGGTACGAATACTGTTCGACCGGCAGGAGAGTGGTGAGTGCACGTCGCGTGTGGTGATGCCCGACTTCAAGGTCAACGCGGCACTGCCCGCGTACCGCACCACGGCGGTCGAGTTCGTCCCAGCCGAAGCCGGCGAGTACCGGTTCGCCTGCGGCATGAACATGGTCTCCGGCATGATCCGCGTGACCGGGAACCCGCCTGAGGACCGCTCCCTCCCAGCTGTACCGGTTCACAATGACAACCCCGCCCGTGGGGAGGAGGCGGCAGCGCCGAACGGGGCAGTGCCCGACCCCGATGCCGAGACTGCTGAGCGGACCGCCGAGATTCGCGATCTGAACCGTCGGCTGCTCGTCGGCGCGGTCCTGACAGCTCCGGTGCTGTTCGCGGTCATGGGCGGGGAGCTGTTCCACCTGACCTGGGTGCCCGAGATCCTGATGAACCCGTGGCTACAGTTGGCCC
>JAYUEA010000088.1:0-2412 GCA_043739465.1 Propionibacteriaceae bacterium | reverse complement strand
CTGCCGACGCGCTGCTGGCTCAGAAGCGCCGCGAGGACCGCTTGATCCAGCTGGGGTGGGTGGTCATTCGGGTCGACCATACGGACCTGCCGGATCTGAGCCGATTCTTCGACCGCTTGTCCCAAGCGATCCTGTCTGAGCGCCGATACGGATGGAAGGCACCCACGGAACGTACGTTCTTCGCCCTCCGCTCACAGTCTGGTGAGGCGACCGAACACCCTGAGCGTGACGGAACACCCCCCACGAAGGGTGTTCCGTCACGCTCAGGGTGTTCGGTCTGGCCAGGCAGGGTGTTCGGTCACGTTCGGGGTGTTTGGTCTGGACGCGAAGGTGTCTCCGCCACATCCTGAAGCATTGACCTTCGGGCGTGGGCGACCTAGTGTTCGCCGGTCGGTCGCGTTCGGCGACCGCGGCGATGGAGACCCAGATGGCAACAGCAGCGATCCCGTACATCACCTTTGCCGGCAACGCGCGCGAAGCCCTGAACTTCTACCAGTCGGTCTTCGGCGGCAAGGTGGAGATCAGCACGTTCGGCGACTTCAACGTGCCCGGCGCCCCCGCGGACGGTGTCATGCACGGAGCCCTCACGACAGATGAGTTCGCCGTGTACGGCTCGGACGCGATGGCCACGGGCGATCTGGATGGTGCCAACCGGATCCGGATCGCGATCGCGGGGGACGACCTCGACACCCTGAGCAGGTCCTTCGACGGCCTGGCGCAGGGCGGCAATGTGACCACGCCGCTGGAGAAGCAGATGTGGGGGGACATGTACGGCGAGGTCATCGACCAGTACGGCGTCGCCTGGTTGTTCAACATCGGCAGCGCCGCCTGATCTCAACCGAGCAGGCCGGCGACCAGCGTGCGTACGACCTCGGCGGCCTGCTCGTCGAGCGCCTCGCGGGGCAGCTCGCGCAGAGGGCCGCGCGTCGCGAGCGTGGCAAAGCCGTGGACGGTGGACCAGCACGTGATCGCGACAGTGTACGCATCCTCCGCGCGCACCTGTCCCAACATCACCAGGGCGGTGACGGCGTCGACGAGCAGCTCGTACGGGGTGCGGCCGCGGTCACCCCGCGCCGGCTCGATCGACGTGTGCGCCATCGTGAACATCCCGACCATTGCCACCTCGAAGAGGCCCGGCTCATCGAGGGCGAAGTCGATGTAGCCGAGACCGACGCCGCGCAGCATGGCGTGGGCCCGCTCGAGCTCCGTACCTTCCGCGGAGTCGTCCTGGCGCCGCTCGATCTCACGCGCCATGGCCGCCAGGCCGACACTGCCGACGGCGAACGTGAGGTCCTCGTGGGACGCGAAGTGGCGGTACGGGGCGCCTGCGGAAACACCGGCACGGCGGGTCGACTCGCGCAGCGTCAGGGCCTGCGGGCCGCCCTCGCGGGCCAGCTCGACTCCGGCCCTGACCAGGGCTGCCCGCAGGTCTCCGTGGTGGTACGGGCGGGGTCTTGCGTCGGCCACGGGCCGAGCATATTGTGTCCCGACACGCAATGTGAACGATGTCCACATCCAGGAGGCACGATGTCACTCACGCTCGCTCCGTACCTGAACTTCCCGCAAGGCGTCACCCGTGAGGCGATGACGTTCTACCAGTCGGTCTTCGGCGGCCAGCTCGATATCTCCACGTTCGGGGATTTCGGCATGGAGGGCATGCCCGCCGACGGCGTCATGCATGCCCAGCTCAGCGCTGACGGCATCGTGTTCATGGCATCGGACGCCATGCCCGGCTCCGAGGACCAGTGGGGCGGCACCCGCGTCTACCTCACGTTCTTCGGCGACGAGCTCGACAAGCTCTCGGGTTGGTTCGACGAGTTAGCCGTGGGCGGCTCGGTCGGAACCCCGCTGGAGAAGATGGTATGGGGTGACACGTACGGGGTCCTGAAGGACAAGTACGGACTCGAGTGGATGTTCAACATCAGCGACGCGAAGGCCCCCGCAGCATCCTGATCGTCCAAAGGTCGGCTCCCTGCGAGCACCGCGACGGTGTCGCCGTGAGTCTCGAATCGGTTCCCTGAGGAAGCGACACGTTAGAGGGTGGCGTCTCGAAGGCCTCGTGCTTGAACCGCCGAAGTTGCGCTCATGGAGCGGGTGACAGGGGCGCGGAGAAGATGATCCGCTGAAGTTGCTCTATTGACGCCGAGTTTCAGGCTCACAATGGTAACTATGGCGGTCCGAGTCCACAGTCGTCCCGAGACCGCGCCTGTGAGCGTGACTTTGGCGGTTTCTGTGCGGCAGCGGCTCTCCCGGGGGGAGTACCTAGTGGCGTGTCGATGAAGTAACATTACGTTTGGGTGGGACCATGGAACATGGTGAACAGGTCTGCTGCGGCGTTGGTGTTGCGTGATGGTGATCGGGTCGAGTTGGAGCGGCGGGTTCGGTCGGGCAGTGGTGTCGCGTCGACGGCGC
>JAYUEA010000087.1:0-7279 GCA_043739465.1 Propionibacteriaceae bacterium | reverse complement strand
AGCTTCTCGCCCTCGCCGCCTCGCTGAAGGCAGCCGCGCGCAAGCTCCTCGGCTCCGTCCCGAGCAACCTCGCCACGCTGACGGCTACTCGTTCGAGCTTGATCCCCACCGGGGCTGTGGCCAAGAAGGCCATCATCATGGAGACGGACGGTTTGCCCGAGGAGTCGATCGGCTTCAACGGCTACCTCGATGGCGACACGGCAGTACTACACCGCGACGGACAAGTGCCTCGGCAGCACGTCACGCGGCGACAGCACCGACCCGGTATCGGGGAGCCCCTGGAACGGCGAGATCGGGTGCACCAACCTGAAGGCCGTGGCGGCCAACGCCAAGGCGGCCAGCATGATCGGGTACGGACTCGCGAATTCGGCTCAGTGCAACCGGGAATACAACGGTGGGGCCTAACGGCAGCAACGTCGACGGCGTGCTGGCGGCGGCCGCCTCCAATGCTCCGAACCGCAGCCCGAGCCTGGCCGACGACAACTGCACGACGACGGCCGGTGCCGCCGCTGAGAACTCCGATGGCGACTTCTGCTTCTGCGCCGCCACCGGTGCCCAGTTCGCAAGCTTCTTCGCCACGACAGTCTCGCAGATCAGCTCGACGACGAAGTTCGTCACGATGCCTGTATAGCCGGCACCAGGCACGACACCACCGGAAGCCGGCCCAGCTGGGCCGGCTTCGGGTGTCTTGGGGTGGTCGGATGCCTACACGAGCAGCTCCCGGGCCTGTGCCAGGCGCCGCATCCCGGCGCTGCACCTCCAGCGAACGGTGGTCGGGGTGACGCCGTGCCGCTGAGCGGCCGCCTCGCCACTCAGCCCCAGCACGTACACGCTGCTCATCACCTCGCCGATGCCTGAGTCGATGACCCCGATCCTCACGGCGTCCTGGAGCACCCGGGCAGCGATGGCGTGACGGCGCGGCTGGACCGGCTCGGTGAGCGCGAGAGGCCTTACCTCGCGGAGGGCATCCTTGCGCGCGTCGAGCACGAGATTGGTCGCGATCGCGCGCGGCCGACGGTCGAGAGGGTACGAGCGGACCCGGAGCCACACGGCCCCGACGAGCTCGTCGAGACCCACGCGACTGTCGCGAGCCGCGATGCCGGACAAACGACCCAGTACCGCCTGCACGACGCACCGACCCGCGAGCTCGTCACCCGCCTGCGTCGCCGAGATCAGCCGCGCCAGCCACGCGTCGCCGCCGGTTCGCGCACGCTCAAGGGCCTCCTGCGCGGTGACGTGCAGGGGTGCGGCGAGTGGAGCGTCAGCACGCCGGCTCCAGTCCGCGTCGAAGCGCGCCTTGGTGCTCGAGCAACCGGCCATCGAGAGGTCCTTCCGGGCTGTGGGGCAATGCCCCAAGCCCAGCGACCACGTGCTGGTTCAGATGGTGTCGGACGGGCCACAGACCGTGGCCGTACACGCGTAGGTGTTGTCAGGATCAGCTGGGTGTTGTCAGGATCAGCTCGGTCTTGTCCGGCGGCGGTGCAGCGCTGTCAGGAGTCCAGGCACGGGGTTCAGTGCCCGGCCCTGGTCCACAGCGACGAACGGAACGCCTGCCGGCTGGCGATGGTCCTTGTCGGGACGGCCACCACCTCGAGCTCCGGGTCGTCGGACTGCACGAGCACGAGGATGCGGTGCTGGAACAGCTGCGCCATGCGTGAGGCCTGCCCCAGCTCGTCGAGCAGCAGCAGCGCGTCGGCGCGATGGCGGGCAAGGAAGTCGTCGAAGACGCCGAGGACGACCGCCATGCGCAGGCGCAGATCACCATACGGCTCGTCGCTTCGCGCCAGCTCCTGGAGGTAGGCGCCGACGACGGGCAGGGTGCGCGGCAGCGACTCGGGCATCCCCAGCGCGG
The DNA here is from genome assembly GCA_043739465.1 of Propionibacteriaceae bacterium. Taxonomy (GTDB): domain Bacteria; phylum Actinomycetota; class Actinomycetes; order Propionibacteriales; family Propionibacteriaceae; genus Fen-668. The sequence continues at coordinate 5,427 of JAYUEA010000087.1, read as the reverse complement.
TGCCCAAGGCCTGTCCCGCGCCCAGCGGGTTCGCCCAGCGTCGGCAGTCGAACGCCGCCACGCGATAGGCCCTCGCCTGCAGATCAGTCATCACGCCACCGAGCACCGCCCGGTCGTAGATGATCCCCACAGCCCCATTTGCCAGCGTGGGCGACGCTGCTCGCGGCGCCTCACCCTCAGTCATTGCATCCCCTCCGTGCAGAACACTAGTGTCGCGTGGCGGAAATCTGTTCACGGTTGCCGTGGTCCCCCTTCGTGCATCGCAAGGCGCCGGAGCGCAGGCGTACCGGGTCGTACGACGAGCTCCGGGCAAGCCCCGCGAGGTGCGTGCCCGGGGCGCGCCAAGCGTCAACGGATTTCGGCCACGTGACACGAGCGATCGCCGGGTGTACGGGACGGGCAAGGTGTGGACATCCTCCTTGTGACCGGTTGCCGCCGGTGTGGGCGGAATGCCGCGTCAGCGCCTGCGGTTCACGGCGTGGGAAGGTGTGCGAATGATCGAGTTCCGGGGTGTTTCGAAGTCGTACGAGGACGGCACGGTCGCCGTCTCCGACCTCAACCTGGTCGCGCCCTCGGGCGAGGTCACGGTGCTGGTCGGCTCGAGCGGGTGCGGCAAGACCACCCTGCTGCGGACGGTGAACCGACTCGTGACGCCCACGTCCGGTCAGGTGCTCATCGACGACACCGACGTCGCCGAACGCAACCCGGTCGAGCTGCGCCGCAGCATCGGCTACGTCATGCAGAACTCCGGTCTCCTGCCCCACCGCACCGTGGTCGACAACATCGCCACCGTGCCCGTCCTGCGCGGAACCCCCAAGGCTGAAGCGCGCCAGCGGGCGCTCGAGCTGATGGAGACCGTCGGCCTCGACCCTGCCGAGGCCCGGCGGTACCCGTGGCAGCTCTCTGGCGGCCAGCAGCAGCGGGTCGGGGTGGCGCGCGGTCTCGCTGCCGACCCCAACATCCTGCTCATGGACGAGCCGTTCGGAGCGGTCGACCCGATCGTGCGCGCCGACCTCCAGCGCGAGCTGCTCCGGCTGCAGAACGAGCTCCACAAAACCATCCTCTTCGTCACCCACGACATCGCGGAGGCGATCACCCTGGGCGACCAGATCGTCATCCTCGCCATGGGCGGCCTCATCGCCCAGCAGGGAACCCCCACCGAGATCGTGTCCGAGCCGGCCGACGACTTCGTCGCCCAGTTCCTCGGCCTCGACGACACCAGGGCGCTGCGCGTCGAGGGGGACCTCGTCGTGGACCACACCGGCCGCCCCGTGGGACGGCTGTCGTGACCTGGATCATCGACAACCTGCCCGACATCGGGAGCGCCGCCTGGGCCCACCTGTGGCTCGCGCTGCCTGCGATGCTGATGAGCTTCCTCGTGGCCGTACCGATCGCCTATCTCGCCAACCGGTACCGCTGGTCACGGTTCACCGTGCTGCTTGCGGCCGGTCTCCTCTACGCGATCCCGTCGCTGCCGCTGTTCATCGTGCTGCCGCTGGTCGTGGGCACGCCTGTACGGTCCACGACCAACGTCATCGCCGCCCTCGGCCTGTACGGGGTGGCGCTCATGGTGCGCTACGCCGCCGACGCGCTGGACGCGGTCGAGGACGACGCGCTGCTGGCAGCGACGGCCATGGGGTACGGGCCGCTGCGACGCTTCCTGGTCGTCCAGCTCCCCCTCGCGGGTCCGGCACTGCTCGCGGGGCTGCGCGTCATGTCGGTGAGCACTGTCAGCCTCGTACCTGTCAGCGCTCTCCTCGGCGTGAACAGTCTCGGCCTGCTGCTGACGGACGGCTTCCAGCGCGGCATCGTCGCGGAGGTGCTCGCCGGCATCGGCGGCACGGTCGTCGTCGCGCTGGCCATGGATCTCGGCCTCGTCGCCCTCGGCTGGGTGCTGATGCCCTGGGAGCGCGTCCGGATCAGTCGCGCGACCCGCCGCTCAGGCGTCCCCCTGGTGCCGGAGGGTCTGGCATGAGCTTCCTCAGCGACGCCTGGCAGTGGCTCCTCGACCCGGCCAACGCATCGGGCCCGAACGGCATCCTGGCGCGCACGGGCGAGCACCTCTGGTACACGCTGCTGGCCACCGTCATCGCCTGCCTGGTGGCGATACCCATCGGGTACGCGATCGGGCACGCGCATCGTGGCCGTACGGTCGTCGTCGCCTCGACGGGCGCAGCACGCGCGCTGCCGACGCTCGGCGTGGTGACCCTGTTCGGGCTCGTGTTCGGCATCGGGCTGGAGGCGCCGATGGTGGCCCTGGTGCTGTTGGCGCTGCCCTCAGTGCTGGCCGGTGCGTACGCGGGCGTCGAAGGCGCCCCGCCCGAGGTGGTCGACGCGGCGCGAGGGATGGGCATGACCGAGTGGCAGATCCTGTTCCGGGTCGAGGTGCCGCTGGGGATGCCGCTGCTGCTCGGGGGCATCCGATCGGCGGCGCTGCAGGTGCTGGCGACAGCCACCCTGGCCGCGTACGTGGGCGCGGGAGGGCTCGGCCGCTTCCTGTTCCTCGGGCTCAAGACGCAGAACTACCCGATGATGCTGGCCGCGTCGCTCGTCGTCGTGCTGCTGGCGGTCGCTGCCGAGCTCACGTTCGAGATCGTCGACCGACTGGTGCGGCGCTCGTTGCCGTGACCTGGGACGAATCGGCCACGCGATGACCGATCCGGACGCGGCACGAACCCGTACAACCATCGCTTGGCCGATTCGTCCCACCCGATCCCGGGTACCTGAGTCGTGGCTGGTCCCTTGCGGGCCCGGCGCATAGGTTTGACAGACACCAACTCAAGGAGATCCATGCAGCAGCGCAACCTCGGCCCCCGTACGGTCGGCGCGATCGGCCTCGGCGGCATGCCGATGTCGATCGAGGGTCGACCCGACGAGGCCCGGTCCATCGAGACGATCCACGCAGCGCTCGACGCCGGCGTCACGCTGATCGACACCGCGGACGCCTACCACCTCGAGGCCGGCGAGGTCGGGCACAACGAGCGGCTGATCGCCAAGGCGCTCGCGTCGTACGGGCCGGCTGACGTCGTCGTCGCGACCAAGGGCGGCCACCTGCGTCCCGGCGACGGCTCGTGGACCCAGGACGGGTCACCAGCCCACCTGCTCGAGGCCGGCCGTGCGTCCGCCGAGCGGCTCGGGGGCCCGATCGGCCTGTACTACTACCACCGCCCCGACCCCAAGGTCCCGTACGCCGACAGCATCGGCGCCCTCGCGCAGCTGCTCGACGAAGGCACGATCCTGCTCGCGGGGGTGTCGAACGCGTCGGTCGAGCAGATCGAGATCGCCCGCGGCATCCTCGGCGACAAGCTCGTCGCGGTGCAGAACCAGTTCTCGCCGAGCCACCGCTCGACCCTGGTCGAGCTTGAGCACTGCGCCAAGGTCGGCATCGCGTTCCTGCCCTGGAGCCCGCTGGGCGGCATCCGGGGCGCCGGGTCTCTCGGCGGTCGTCACGAGGCCTTCCAGGAGGTCGCCTCGGCGCACGGTGTGTCCCCGCAGCAAGTCGCGCTGGCGTGGGAGCTCGCCCTGGCCGCCGTCGTCATCCCGATCCCGGGCGCCTCGCGTCCGGAAAGCATCGTCGACTCGGCGAAGGCGGCGGACCTGATGCTGACGTCCGACGATCTGGTGAAGCTGCAGGCGTGACCGACGACCCGCGCTGAGGCGACGTCGAGCGGTTCCTCACGGAGACGGTCGTCGGGGAGGACTCGGCCCTCGCCGGCATCCGTAAGCGAACCGCTGCGGCGGGTCCTCGGCCGATCGAGGTGTCCGCTGGGGACGGGGCGCTGCTGGCGCTCTGGTGCCGGTTGATCGGGGCCCGGCGGGTGCTGGAGATCGACGCGTTGAGCGGCTACAGCGCCGTGTTTCGCCCGCACGGTGGGCGAGACCGGACGGGTCACGACCCTCGAGCTCGACCCCCGCGCCGCATCGGTGGCGCGGGAGTGATCCGTGGTGGCCGCAGCGTCGAGGACACCGACGACCCGCACGTGGTCGGCACGCGGCGCGCGTTGGAGATGCTCGGCAGCGACACGAGGCTGCAGGTCATCGCCGTGCAGTCGTACCGAGGTCTGTGGTGACCACCGGGAACGCCGGCGTGCACATGTCGGTCGCGAACCTCGGCACCGCGGTCTGGATGGCGATCGTGCCGATCAGCAGGGCAGTGACCGGTACGACGCTCGGCGGCCGCGTGCCGACATGGGTCATGCAGGCTCTCTCGACGGCTGGGCGGGGAAGGCCCGAAGTCTGTCGGCGACCCCTGTGCGACCCGGGGGCGTATCACCGGACAGGGCTGCGGCCTCCAATAGTCATGACACACGTAGACATCGCTGCCCGGCTCATCCAGCCGGCCGGTCATCATCGTCAGCCCCGGAGCTCGGCCTCGTGGATCACCCTTGCCGGTGGCTCCTCGTTCGAGTCGCCCTCGGGCTCCTTCGTCAACGCCACCGCCGCGGCGGTGCCGGACGCGCAGTTCGTCTTCTGGAGCGCCTCTGACGGGACCAACGGCCAGACGACCGCCAGCACGACGATCCATCAGCAGGTCGGCTCGGCCACGCTCGCTGTGACCGCCTGGTACCTGCCGGTGGGTGGCAACGGTCTCCCCGGGCCGTCCGGATACCTTCTCGACGCGTTCTCCGTCGCCCACGGCGACTTCATCGACGACAACTTCGTCGACGTCACGAGCGACGCGTCCCTGACGTCCGACGCGAACGTGGTCGGGTGGGTGCCGACGGTACGTACCCAGATCTTGGACGCGCACGGCAGCGTCAGCACCACATCCGAGTCCTTCGAGCGCTGGATCGGCGTTCCCGCCTCGGACCGGACCGCGACCGCTCTCGAGGGCTCGAGCGGGTTCGGCATCGCGTCCTACCGCAAGGCCGAGGTCACCATCCCCAACGTTCAGGTGCCCAAGGAAGCCTGGCTCGTCTTCGGTGGCATCGCGGTCGATGGCGGTGGCTTCGTGATCCCGATCGGTGGCGGCGGGGGTGGCGGTCCTGTGGGGCCGTGGGGTCCGTTCATGGAGCGGTTCTCCAGGGCGTACGCAGCCGGCGCGCTCGCGGCGGGCATCAGCGGCGCTGCGGGTAAGGACATTCAGGTCCAGGCGGCCAACGAGATCGCTGCAGCGGCCAAGGCCAACGTGGCTGCGGTGAAGAAGCAGCTGGGCTGAGATCCAGTGTCCCGGGGGCGGTTCGCGCCCCCGGGACACCGGCATGTCCAGGCGGTGCGATCAGCCCTCAGACGACCTCGTACACAGGCTGGGTCTCGAACGTGTCTTTGGCGCAGGTGACCTTGCGGGGTACGCCGGGGCGCGCGGTCACGGTCACGGTGAGCGTGCGGTCGTCGGCGAGCCAGGTGGCGGTCGTCGCGCCGTCCACCTCGGAGTGCGCGACGAGCTCGAGCCGGCCTCGTACATCCAGCCGCTGCCTGGCGGTGATC
>JAYUEA010000086.1:0-7289 GCA_043739465.1 Propionibacteriaceae bacterium | reverse complement strand
GGCCAGCGGCCTCGACATCTGGATCCAGGTGGACGGGGGAGTTGGCGTCGACACGATCGAGCGTTGCGCCGAGGCGGGCGCCGACACGTTCGTGGCGGGTTCGGCCGTGTACCGCGCCGACGACCCCGACGCCATGGTGACGACGCTGGCCGGGCTGGCGGCGTCGGGATTCGCGAGGTGCGCACACCGGTGAGATACCTCTCCACCCGTGGCACCGCCGCTGAGCCGAGCCTCGCGTTCTGCGACGTGCTCCTGGCTGGCCTGGCGCCCGACGGCGGCCTGTACGTGCCGGAGTCCTACCCGGCCCTGGACCTGCCCCGGATGCGGCGCGTGCTGGCCGATGACGGCTACGCCGCGGTCGCGTACGAGGTCCTGTCGTTGTTCATCGACGACATCCCGGCCGACGACCTGCGCGGGCTGTGCCGCCGCGCCTACACAGCGGAGATCTTCGGCGACGCGGGCATCGTGGGAGTCTCCGAGCTCGGCGAGGGGCTCTGGCTGGCGCACCTGTCCAACGGCCCCACGGCCGCGTTCAAGGACCTCGCGATGCAGTTGCTCGGGCAGCTCTTCGAGTACGAGCTCGAACGGCGTGGCCAGACGTTGACGATCCTCGGCGCGACCTCGGGCGACACAGGGGCGGCTGCCGAGTACGCGATGCTCGGCAAGCCCGCCGTCCGCGTGTTCATGCTCAGCCCGGCGGGCCGTATGTCCGCGTTCCAGCAGGCGCAGATGTTCAGCGTCGACGACCCGCACATCGTCAACATCGCCGTGCCTGGCGTCTTCGACGACAGCCAGGACCTCGTGAAGGACGTCTTCGCGGACGCCGCCTTCAAGGCGCGGCACTCGATCGGCGCGGTGAACTCGATCAACATCGCCCGCCTGCTCGCGCAGGTCGTCTACTACGTCGTCAGCTGGCTCCGGGTCACCACGACCGACGACCAGCAGGTCTCCTTCTGTGTGCCAAGCGGCAACTTCGGCAACATCTGCGCCGGCCACATCGCCCGTGAGATGGGCCTGCCGATCGCACGGCTGGTGCTGGCCACGAACGAGAACACCGTGCTGGACGAGTTCTTCCGCACGGGCATCTACCGGGTGCGCGGCTCGGCCGAGACGTACGAGACCTCCAGCCCGTCGATGGACATCAGCAAGGCCTCGAACTTCGAGCGCTTCGTGTTCGACCTCGTCGGACGCGACCAGGAGCGGCTCCGTGACCTGTTCGGTCGACAGCTCGGCGGCGCGGGGGAGTTCGACCTGTCGGCGACGGCGGCGTTCGTGTCGATCCCGGAACGGTACGGGTTCGTGTCCGGGGCGTCCACGCACGCCGACCGGGTGAACGCGATCCGCCGCGTGTCGGAGTCGTACGACGTCGTCATCGACCCGCACACGGCAGACGGCGTCGTCGTGGCAGGTCCCCTCGTCGGCGACGAGCCCATGATCGTGCTCGAGACGGCCCTGCCGGTGAAGTTCGCCGAGACGATCGTCGAGGCGCTCGGTCATGTACCGGACCGGCCGGAGCGCTTCGTCGGGATCGAGGACCTGCCTCGCAACGTCCTCGAGCTGACCGGTGGCGCCGGCGAGCTCAAGGCCGTCATCGAGGCGCACACGGCGGGCTGACCTCAGCTCTGGGGAATGTCCGAGGGGCCGCCTAGGCTCCAGTCGTATCTCGGACGGGACCGCTACAGAGCCCGAGCACTCCGCTGCCGGAGGGCATGGCCCCTGGTCCGGACACGATGCGGTCCTTCCGCGGGGTTCTGGTCAAGACACTCGTCTCGACGTCACGACGAGCTTCCTGTGTTCTGGGTACGGATCCCGGAGCGGGCGCCTGTACGGGAAGGGCCGCGCGTGCCGTACGACGTCGCGGGCGCAGTCCGGGTCATCCGGGATGTCCCGGGGCTGTTCGGGCTGGTCCTGTTCGCGACGCTCAACAACCTCATCGGCGGGGTGTTCATGGCGCTCATGGACCCGTACGGGCTGACGCTGTTCAGCGTCGAGGTGTGGGGGATCGTCCTCGGCGTGACGAGCGTTCGTGGGCTCGCGCTGTGCTGATTCGGTCACACACCGAGCCTAGTGTCGCGTGGCACTAGTTGCCGCGGGCCCGAAACGTCCCGAGTTGGCTACTGGTCGCGGCGGCGCAGGTAGCGCTGGAACTCCGCGGCGATGGCGTCGCCCGAGACTTCCGGCTCATGGGCATCGCTGGCGCTCTCGAGGTTCGAGATGTACTCGGCGACGTCGGGGTCGTCGGCGGCCAGGTCGTCGACGCTGCGCTCCCACATCTCGGCACGAGCGGCGAGGTCCCCCAGATCGATGGGCCCGCCGAGGAGATCTTCAAGATGGCTCAGCAGCGCGAGGCTCGCTTTCGGGTTCGGCGGGCTCGCGACGTAGTGGGGGCAGGCCGCCCAGACGCTCACCGTGGGGATCCCGGCGAGGTGGCAGGCCTGGGCCATGACGCCCTGCATGCCGGTCGGGCCCTCATAGGTGGACCTCTCCGCGCCGAACCTCTCCCGCAGGGTCACGTCGCTGCTGCTCAGCGAGACCGCAACCGGACGCGAGTGTGGGTTCTCGGACAGCAGCGCTCCGAGGACGATCACGAGCTCGGGGTCGACGACGGCGACGATGGCGGACAGCGCCGCCGCGAACGAGGGCCATCGGAAGTTGGGCTCCGGGCCCCGGATCACGACGACATCGCGCATCGGCAGGCGGCAGAGCAGGACCTCGGTGGTCGGCCACGAGATGACGCGCTCACCGTCGTCGTCGAGGCTGACGAGAGGTCGGGACGTCTGGAAGTCGTAGTAGTCGTCCGGGTCGACGGTCGCCACGACCGCGCCCGAGTACAGGCTCACCAGGTGGTCGGCCGCGTCGCTCGCCGCCTGTGCAGCGTCGCTCCACCCGCTAAAAGCGATGACGACCATCGGGTCACGAAGGTTCCGCAGGTCTGCTTCGGCCATGGGGTCCAGGCTACCGGGTCGCTCGGACGAGCCAGCTTCGCCCACAGTTGAGGAGAGACTCTGCGTCGTTGAGGAGAGACTCTGTGGTGCTGAGGAGAGACTCTGTGTCACTCGGGAGAGGGTTCACGTCTCACCGGGGCTGACGAACCCCTGTGGATAACTCAAGCGGGAAGGGCTGAGGTGCGTTTGGCTTGAGGAATGGCACTCATCAACGATGGCCGACCCTTCAGATCGAAGGATGCGGCAGATCATTTCAGCTCTGAGGCAAGTTTCCGGGAAGCCCTTCGGGTGGGGATCATCCGCTGGGTCGTACGGTCCGTTGCCGTCGACGCAGCCGTTCCCGACTCGCGGTCTCTTCGCGCACAGGCTGCGCGTTTCGTCATACCAGATCATGCTGTCGCCTGCGACGACTACGCCGCCTTCATCCTGGGCGCTCATACGGAGCCGCCTGGGCTCCGTTGGGAGCATCGCCCGATGTATCTCGTGAGGCACGCCCGCTACATCTCGCGACCTGGCTACGCACTCGTACGGCAGTCCAACGACCTCTCCGATGTGGATGTGATCGAGATGGAGGGTGTGAGACTGACGTCATCAGTGCGCACCGCCTCCGACCTGCTTCGACGGCACTACCGGCCGTACGCGCTCGCTGCTGGTGATGCCATGGACAGGGCCGAACTCATCAGCCCGGCGGCGGTGGCCGACCATCTCGAGTCCCTCTTCCACGTTCGGGGCCTCCGCCAAGCACGCGAGCTGGTCCACAGGCTGACGCCCGACTCAGAGTCGCACGGGGAATCCTGGATGCGCTGCAGGATCCTCGATGCCGGCTTTCCAAGGCCTTCGATCCAGTTCAAGATCCTGGACAGCGGGGGAGTGCTGCGTCGCTTCGACCTGGCGTACGAGGAGTTCCGAGCAGCGGCTGAGTACGACGGTCGCGAGTACCACACCGCGTCCAAGGACCGTGAACTGGACGAAGTCCGACGAGAAGAGTTTCGTTGGCGCCTGGGATGGCGGTTCCTGATCGGCGTGTCCGGGAACATCTTCGGCCAGGACCCAGCATTCGAGACCGAGCTCGGTGCGATGATCGGCCGCTCACCACTGCCGCGAAGGTGGCGCTGACCACGCAGAGTCTCTCCTCAGTGACGCAGACTCTCTCCTCAGCGTCCTAGAGTCTCTCGTCAGTGAGGGGGGTCAGTTCCAGCCGAGCTGCTGGCCGCCTACGCGCTCAGCCTCGATGCCCTTCTGGTAGCCGCTGGCCTTGAACGCCGCGATCGGGTCGCCGGCGAGGCCGCGCGACTCGCGCCAGGCGGCGAGGTCGGCACGGACGTCGGTGTAGAAGGCGTCCATGAAGATGCCGTTCGCGCCGAGGACATCGCCCTCCTGCTGAGCAACATGGAGTGCCTCACCGTCGACCAGCAATGCCTTCGCGAGCATCTCCTGCACGTTGAGCACGGAGCGGATCTGGCCCTGGATGTGCGGCTCGATGTTGTGGCACTGGTCGAGCATGAGCGAGACGTCGGGGTTCTCGAGACCGCCGCCGCGCACGACCTCGTACAGGATCCTGAACAGCTGGAACGGGTCCGCAGCGCCCACGATCAGGTCGTCGTCGGCGTAGAAGCGCGAGTTGAAGTCGAAGGAGCCGAGGCGGTTCTGGCGCAGCAGCTGGGCGACGATGAACTCGATGTTCGTGCCCGGCGCATGGTGGCCGGTGTCGAGGCAGACGTACGCCTTCGGGCCGAGGGCCAGGCAGTGGAGGAGCGACGTGCCCCAGTCGGGGACGTCGGTCGTGTAGAACGACGGCTCGAAGAACTTGTACTCGAGCACGATGCGCTGGTCGGCGCCGAGGCCGGCGTAGATCTCGGCGAGGCTTTCGGCCAGGCGGTCCTGGCGGCTGCGGATGTCGTCCTGGCCCGGGTAGTTCGTACCGTCGGCGAGCCAGATCTTCAGGTCGCGGACACCGGTCGCCGTCATGATGTCGATGCAGTCGAGGTTGTGGCGCACAGCCTTCTTGCGCGTCGCAGCCGACGCGTTGCACAGGCTGCCGAACTTGTAGTCCTCGTCCTGGAAGGTGTTCGAGTTGATAGTGCCGAGCTTCATTCCATGGTCGGCGGCGAACGCGTTCAGCGCGTCGTAGTCGTCGACCTTGTCCCACGGGATGTGGAGCGCGACGGCGGGGGCGAGACCGGTGGCCTTGTGCACCTGCGCGGCGTCGGCGATCTTCTCATGGACGTTGCGTGGGGTGCCTGCCTGCGCGAAGACCTTGAAGCGGGTGCCTGAGTTTCCGTATGCCCACGAGGGGACTTCGATCGCAAGACCTGCAAGTCGGTCGACGACGTCACTGAACTGGGGCATCTTTGCTCCTACGCGCTCGGTATGAATCGATTCACCATAAGCGTGCCGAAGACGTCCCGTCAAGGCCTCGCGAAGAGGTGGTGGACAGGCGGGCAGAAGGCTGATTGAATCGTTCCATCGCGACGCTGGTTCCCTGGGAGTAGGGCAGACTGAGCGCGAGGAGGAGCCATGACGCACACCACACCGACCGCCTTCGCCGCGGCCGACCTCGGCGCCAGCAGCGGCCGCGTGATCCTCGGCGTCCTGCACGACGGCCGGCTCGAGCTCAGCCAGACGACGCGCTTCGTGACCCCGAGCACGACGGTCACCAACGCCGGCGTCGACGAGCTGCACTGGGACTTCGACACGCTGGTGCACAGCGTGGCCGAGGGCTTCGAAGCCGCCTTGCGCTCTGGCCTCGTGGTCGCCAGCATCGGCATCGACACCTGGGGCGTCGACTACGGCCGGGTCCGCAGCGACGGCAGCCTTCTCGAGAGCCCGTACAACTACCGCGACTCCCGTACCGACGGTGTGCCCGAGGCGCTCTTCGCCCGGATCCCGGCATCGACCCTGTACGCACGAAGCGGCCTGCAGGTCATGACCTTCAACACCATCTTCCAGCTCGTGGCCGGCGCGGGTCAGCCCGGCTGGGACCGTACCGAACAGGTCCTGCTGCTCCCCGACCTCATCGGGCACTGGTTCACCGGCGTAGGCGTGGCCGAGGTCACGATCGCCTCGACGACTGGCCTGCTCGACGTCGCGAGTCGCCACTGGAGCGCGGAGACGTTCGCCGATGTGAGCAGGCTGTACGGGCTGCCGCTGGAGCGCGTCATGCCGTCCCTCGTCGAGCCGGGCACCGTGGGCGCCCCGGCCGTACGACTCTCGAAGCCCGTACCGCTCGTGTCCGTCGGTGGCCACGACACGGCGTCAGCCGTGGTCACGGTACCGACGACGAGCGACAACTTCGCGTACATCTCGAGCGGCACCTGGTCGCTGGTCGGGTTGGAGCTCGACACGCCGGTGCTCACCGAGGAGAGTCGCACGCTCAACTTCACCAACGAGCTCGGCGTCGACGGCACTGTCCGCTACCTGAAGAACGTCATGGGCCTGTGGGTGCTCAGCGAGTCCGTGCGGCAGTGGGAGAAGGCGACTGCGGCCATACCGCTCGTCGAACGTCTCGCCCGCGCCGCTCGGGAGCCCGCCCTCACGTGCGTCCTGGACATGAACGACGAGCGGCTGCTGCCGCCGGGCGACATGCCGGGACGCCTGGCGGCCATGGCCCACGAGACCGGACAGCCCGTGCCGACCACCCAGGACGAGTTCACCCGCTGCGTCGTCGACTCGCTGGCGCTCACCTACCGGGTGGCGATCCGCGATGCGTGCCGGATGGCCGGCCGCGAGGTCGAGGTCGTACACATCGTCGGCGGCGGTTCCCAGAACGAGCTTCTGTGCCAGCTCACCGCTGAGGCCACCGGGCTGCCCGTGGTCGCCGGCCCGACCGAAGGCACGGCGATGGGCAACCTGCTCGTCCAGGCCCGTGCCATGGGCGCCCTGTCCGGGGGGCTCGCTGAGCTCCGCCAGGTCGCCATCGCCAGCTCCGAGCTTCGTCGCTACACCCCCGGCGTCCTCGGCATCTCGAGCTCTCAGTGGGCCGACGCGGAACGCCGCGCCTTCGGCCACTAACCAGGAGGATCCAGTGACCACACCGATCGTCAACACCCACGTCCACGTGCCACCGAACTTCTCGGCGTTCACGAGCCCCGAGGACGTCGTCGAGACGGCGCGCGCCGAAGGGGTCCGCGCCATCGGGATCTCGAACTTCTACGACCAGCAGGTGTACGGGAGGTTCGCTGAGCTCTGCCGCGCCGCGGGCATCGTGCCGCTGTTCGGGCTCGAGTTCATCACCCTGGTGCCCGATCTCGAGGCGGCCGGCATCCGCGTCAACGACCCCGCCAACCCGGGCCGCATGTACGTGTGCGGCAAGGGCATCGATCCGTTCCGCGAGAAGTCGGTCGC
>JAYUEA010000085.1:0-2421 GCA_043739465.1 Propionibacteriaceae bacterium | reverse complement strand
CGAAGTTGATGGGTAAACGTTCACTTCTCGTCCATTTCTGTGGTCTTATGGACTCATGGCAGTCGACACTCCCCGGGATGAGCCGGGACCGGGTTCGCAGTCGTCCCTTCGCGCAGCCAACGAGCAACGGATCGTCGCGACGCTGCGGACGGCGGGTCCCCTCACCCAGGCCGAGCTGGCACGCCGCACCGCCCTCGCCCCGTCCACGGTCTCCGGGATCGTGGCCGCCCTGGCCGAGCGCGGGTTCGTACGTGTCGGCGACGAACCCGGCGGACGTCGTGGACGTCTGGTGCAGCTCGACCTCGAGGATCGGTACGTGCTCGGCGTCGAGCTGGGCAACGGGCACGTGTCCTTGGCGCTCGCCACGCTCTCGTCCCGTGTCGTCGGCTTCGTACGCCGCGAGCTCCCGCGAGGGGCGTCCATCGAGATCACCCTCAACCTCGTGGAGACGCTGCTCGGCGAACTGCTCGCGGAGGCTGGTGCCACCCTGCATGACGTCGTGCGTGGAGCGGTCGCCGTCCCCGCGCCCCTCAACCTGCTCGGAGTCCTGTCGTCCTCCCCGCTGATCTTCCCCGCCTGGGCGGACACCGACATCGCCGGCCGCTTCCTGGAGCGCTTCGGCTTCCCCTTCCTCGTGGACAACGACGCGAACCTCGGAGCACTCGCCGACCACCTCTGGGGCGCCGGGCGCGGCTGCCACTCACTGGTCTTCGTCGGCATGAACTACGGCTTCGGAGCAGGCATCATCCTCGACGGCGTCCTGTTCCGCGGCGCGACCGGGGTGTCCGGAGAGATCGGCCACATGACGGTCGACGAGGCAGGTGACTTCTGCCAGTGCGGCAACCGCGGCTGCCTCAACACCGTCGCGTCGATCTACCGCGCCCTCGAGCTGCTCGCCCCGATCCATCCCGAGATCGACTCCGCCGAGAAGCTGCTCGAAGCCGCCGCGGCTGGGCTTCCCCCCGCCATCCGCGTGCTCACGGACATGGGCCGGGCAACGGGTGTGGCAATCGCCAACGTCGTGAACCTGCTGAACCCGGAGGTCATCGTCGTCGGTGGAGATCTCGCACGCGCGGGTGAGGTCGTCATCGAACCGATGACAGCGACGGCGACCCGACTCTCGATGCCGGCAGCGGCCACCGGGCTCCGTCTGCTGACGTCACCCCTTGGTGAGCGGGTGTTCGCGCTCGGAGGCGTGGCGCTCGCCCTGGGCCTCGACTCCCCCGTCTTGGTTTGATCGTGAAATGTCGGCATCATCACGATTTGGTACAGGTAGCCGTCAAGTTTTGACATTCTTCCCCGCAGTCGGTCTAGAGTCAGCGTTGGCTCGCTGACGAGCCGGGAGACCACTGGCCTCCCGCCAACGATCGGAGTCACTGTGGACACGTCTGCACGACACGTCGTCGGGATCGACTACGGAACCCTCAGCGGTAGGGCCGTCGTGGTGCGGGTCTCCGACGGTGCCGAGCTGGCGAGTGCCGTCCACGACTACGAGCACGGGGTGGTCGACTCCGTACTGCCCGGCACGGGCGAGCGGCTTCCCCCGGAGTGGGCGCTTCAGGTGCCCTCCGACTACATCACCGTGCTGAAGACCGCCGTGCCGGAAGCCATCGCCGCCGCAGGCATCGAGGCGTCGTCCGTCATCGGCGTGGGCATCGACTTCACGGCCAGCACCATGATCCCCGTCACTGCGGACGGCACCCCCCTGTGCGAGCTCGACGAGTTCCGTGGCCGCAAGCATGCGTACGTGAGCCTGTGGAAGCACCACGCTGCCCAGCCCCACGCCGACCGCATCACAGCACTCGCCACGAGCCGGCGCGAGTCCTGGCTGTCGCGCTACGGCGGTCTCGTCTCGTCGGAGTGGCAGCTGTCCAAGGGACTTCAGCTGTTCGAGGAGGACCGCGAGGTCTACGACGCGATGTGGCGTCACGTGGAGGCCGCCGACTGGATGGTCTGGCAGCTGGGTGGCAGGTACGCAAAGAACGCCAGCATCGCCGGCTACAAGGGCAACTTCCAGGACGGTGCGTACCCCGACGCCGACTTCCTCAACGCGTTGGCGCCCGGCTTCGACTCGTACGTGTCGACCAAGCTTTCCGGCGACATCGTGCAGCTCGGAGCCCTCGCCGGTCACCTCACGGAACGCGCCGCCGCGTGGACGGGCCTGCCCGTCGGGATCCCCGTCGCAGCCGGCAACGTCGACGCCCACGTCTCGAACCCTGCCGCCATGGCCGTCGAGCCGGGCCAGCTCGTGGCCATCATGGGCACGTCGAGCTGCCTGATCATCTCCGACTCGGAGCTCCACGAGGTGCCGGGCATGTGCGGGGTGGTCGACGGGGGTGTGATCGCCGGTCTGTACGGCTACGAGGCCGGGCAGTCCGGAGTCGGCGACATCTTCGCGTGGTTCACGAAGAACTGCGTCCC
>JAYUEA010000084.1:0-7330 GCA_043739465.1 Propionibacteriaceae bacterium | reverse complement strand
CCTTGGCCGTCCGCCGCTCAACGTGCTCCTGTGCGAGAACCTCTACAACACGGCGTCGGTGATGCGCGGCTTGCTCGAGCCTCAGCTCTCGCCCGAGGCTCTGGCCCAGATCGGGCTTGTCGAGACGTCCATCGACCGGACCATCCCGGTCGTGGATCGGGCCATCAGGGCCAAGGATCCCTCGATCATCTTCGCGGACCCGTACCGCCCTCTGCTCTACGACGTCGCCGCCGTCCGTGGTCCTGGCTTCGACGTGCCCGGCATCGGTGGCGACCCGAGCGTGCCGTTCGTGTTCTACGGCGAGCGCAAGCTGTACGTGCACAACATGGGCCACGCGCTCACCGCCTACCTCGGCGAACGCGCGGGCGTCGACCTCGTCGCTGACGCGATCGCGATCCCGGAGGTCGGTCGGCTTGTGCGCGGGGCCATGGTGGAATCGGCAACCGCCCTTGCCGGCGCGTACAGGCAACCGCTCCAGCCGCTCGTCGATCTCGTCGACGACCTGCTTGGTCGCTTCGCTGATCGCACCCTTCCCGACCATGTCGTACGGGTCGGTCGGGATCCGATCCGCAAGACGAGCCCTGGCGACCGGCTGCTCGGCCCGTACCTGTCCGCCGTCGGCCAGGGCCTGCCGTTCGCCCATCTCTCCCTCGCCGTCGCCGTCGGCGCCGACGCGCTGCGTCGACAGAAGGGGTGGTCAGCCGAGCAGGTCCACGAGCACATGGACCTCCACACCCTGGGCGCGGACCAGCGCGACCTCCTCGCCGCGCAGCTCGCCACGCTGGCGAGTGCCGACCTCTCCGCCCAGATCGCCCTCATCGAGGAGTACGAGCGATGAACAGCATCCAGGTCGTCGGGCACCTCTGCGTGGACCTCAGGCCGTCGCTCGGGTCGACCAGCGTCGCCGCACCCGGTGAGCTGGCCGTGGTCGGGCCCATGCAGATCACCATGGGCGGCGCGGTCGGGAACTGCGGACGGGTGCTGGCTGAGCTCGGCGTTCGCGCGTCCCTGTCAGGGTGCATCGGCGACGACGAGCTGGGCGCCATGGCCGTACGACTCCTCGGTGCCGACCACGACCTCGATCTGCAGGTCGTGCCCGGCGTGGCCACGTCCTACTCCGTCGTCGTCGAACCCGCTGGCGTCGACCGCTCGTTCTGGCACCACACCGGCTCCAACATCGCGTTCGTGGGCGGCTGTGCGGTGACCTCGAAGAAGCTCCTCCACTTCGGCTACCCGTCGCTCACGCCGTCCATGTGCGCCGATGACGGAGCGCCGATCGTCCGGCTCTTCGACCGCGCCCACAGCCAGGGCGTCGCAACCTCGCTCGACCTCGCGTTCGTAGCCGACAACTCGCCCGTACGAGACGTGGACTGGCCAGCTCTGCTCCAGAACGCCGTCGCGCGGTCGGACGTCTTCTGCCCCAGCTGGCACGACCTGGCCAGCTGTCTTGGTGTGCCTGCTGAGGCCAGCCGGGAGCTCGTGACGTCGTGGGCCGAGACGTTCCTCGAGTGGGGCGCCCGCGTCGTCCTGATCACGCTCGGTGAGCAGGGGTCCTACCTTCGCGTGGCGGGAGCGAACCGCTTGGGGGAGCTGATGGCCTGCGGGATCGACGCCGATGCCTGGGGGGATACGGCGAGGTGGATGGAACCGGACGCGCTCGATGAGGTGGTCAGAACCAACGCCGCCGGCGACACCTACAAGGCGGCCTTCCTCGCCCGACTCGTCGAGGGAGTGGGGCCAGACTCCTGCCTCGAGTTCGCACGCCAGGTCGTGGCCCGCCACATCAGCGGCAGAGCGCTACTCGACTGAGGTCTCAGGCACCGCAGCACCTCATCTGGTGGCGGCCGTGATCCTCGGGGCCGACGTCCAGTCCTGTGCGTGGAGGACCTGGACCCCGTCAAGGACCAGGTCGTGGGCGAACTCGAACTGGTCATCGCACCTACGTGCGGAGAACGCGGGCCTGCAGGCCAAGCTCGACGAGCTGACGACCCCGGCGCGGTCGGCGGACAACCTCGCCGAAGGCGTGCAGAACGCACTCGACGGGCTCGCCGACCGGCTGGGTGCGATGACCAACGCGACGTCGAACTTCGCGGTCCGGGAGTTCACGCTGGAGTCGAAGGTCCACGTCGACGTCACTGCTGTCGGCACGATCGGGTTCCAATTCGTACGACCGGGCGAGATGGTGAACGCCGCGGCGCTCTCCACCGTGACGCTGACCGCGGTGCCGGTGCCGGTGCCCAAGCCGGTGCCCGATGTGGTGCTGGCGAGCCGTCTGCCCGTGCCGTACGCGCGGCCGCCGCGTCCCTCGAGGCGATCGACGGGCTGTCCGGGGCACAGGCTGCGGGGCTGCGTGGCGCGCGCGTCACGACGACGTCGGAGTTCGCGCGCGTGGCGACCCGGGCGACAGCCACGGCCGAGCTCGTGAGCATGCTCGGTGTCACCCGCTCCGAGCTGGGTCGTTTCACGCTGCTGGCCGGCCTGCTCACGGTCCCGGGGCTGGACGGCACCAAGGCCGGCGTCCTGTACGAGGCAGGCATCGGCGACGTCGCGACGCTCGCCAGAACGACGCCGGCGAAGCTCGTGAGCCGGTACGCCAAGGCCGCTGCAGCCGTCGAGGGCGCCGGCCGGTGGCGGCCCAAGGTCGCGGACGTCGAAGCGTGGATCGCGGCGGCCAAGGTGCTCACGGCGTAGTCGTACGACGAGCTTCGGCAACGCCGCGAGGTGCGTGCCCGGGGCGCGCCACGCGTCAATGGATTTCGGCCACGCGACACGAGGTCCCGGCCGGATATCTTGGCGCCGTGAGCCGAGATGACTGGTGGCAGACGCTGGACCATGGGAGCGGAGCCCTCGCGACCGCGTGGAACCGGCCGATCCCCGATGAGGCTTACGGGCCGGAGCTGGCGGCCTTCCCGCCACGACGGACGCCGCGCTGGCGAGGTAGCTGGGACGATTCCGCCACGGGACGAGACGGGACACCTCGATGGGGGGGCAAGCGCGCGTCTGTTGGCAGAATCCTCCCGGCGTCGACACCAGGAGGACCGTGAGCACCACGAGGACGCAGGCCTACTTCGACTCCCTCGGCACCGGGCTACAGGTCATCGACACGGGCGAGGACACCTCGACGGTCCAGGCGGCCGCTGCTGCGCTCGGTGTGGAGCCGGGACAGATCGCGAAGACCTTGGCGGTAAGGGCCGGAGACCGGGTCTTCCTCCTCGTGACAAGGGGCGATGCCCGCCTGGACAACCGGAAGTTCAGGGTGCAGTTCGCCGCCAAGCCGCGGATGCTCCCGCTCGAGGAGACCGCCGAGCTCACCGGCCAGCCGGTCGGGGGCGTCGGCCCGTTCGGCCACGTCCGCGAGCTCACCCTGTACTGCGACGCGTCACTGCGCGACTTCGACGCCGTCTACCCCGCGGCCGGTAGCCGCTCCAGCGTGTTCCGGATCACCCCCGACGAGCTCGGTCGTCTCACCGGCGCCGAGTGGGTCGATGTCTGCTCCCTGCCGTCGACGGAACTCGCACTGTCGGACTGAGCGCCCCGGATTGCGACAGAACACCCCATGTGGGGGGTGTTCCGTCACGTCTGGGGTGTTCCGTCACGTCAGGGGTGTTCCGTCACGACCGTCTGATCCTCCGGATGACCGCGGCGAGGCCCGCGAGCGCTGCGGCGTTGACCACGACGATCGCGGCGATCAGCACGGAGAGCCGCACGTCGTACAGGGCACCGAGCAGCCCGCCGCCCGCGAGCAGCGCGAGGCCGCGGACGAACGACAGCCAACCGAACGCGACCGCGCGGCGCGTGTGCGGCACGAGGTCGCTCACCACCGCCTTCGCCGTCGAGTCGAGCACGCCGCTGACCAGACCCCAGACCGCGACTCCTGCCCAGATCAGCCCGGCGCTCGCGGAGAAGGTCACCGCCGAGACGGCCGCGGCGACCGGGACGGCGAGCAGCACGTACGGGCCGTACGCGTCGTACAGGCGGCCCACCACCAACCCGGCCAGCCCGTCAACCGCCATCGCCAGCGCGAACAGCAGCGGGATCTGCGCCGCGCTCAGACCGCCGAGCGACTGCGCATGGAACGCGATCAGCGGGAACGACGCGACCCCCACCGAGAGCAGGCCGATGCAGGCCACGTACGACCAGTACAGGCGGGGCAGCGGCGCCGCGCGGGTCTCCCCAGCAGCCGGCTGAGACACCACGGCGGCCTCCGGCTCGTACACGGTCGGCTCCGGCACGCGGACCCGCAGCCACACCAGCAGCGCCATCAGCAGTACGCCGGGCACCACCAGCGCCGCGAACGCCAGCCGGTAGTCGCCCTGCCGCCAGGAGAGGACCGCCGCCAGCAGCAACGGCCCGAGGACGGCACCCGTCTGGTCGAGCGCCTGATGGACGCCGAACGCGCTGCCTCGGCCGGTGGAGGCCGACGCGTACGACAGCAGCGTGTCCTTGGCCGGCGACCGGACGGCCTTGCCGAGCCGCTCGGACCCGTACAGCAGCAGCGCCGGCACCAGCGCCCCGGTCATCCCGATCAGCGGCACGCTGAGCACCGTCAGCGCGTAGCCGGCGATCGTCCAGGCCCAGTACGACCTCGTGCGCGTCACCGCATAGCCCGACACCACCCGCAGCCCGTACCCGATGAACTCCCCGGCGCCCGCGACCAGCCCGACGATCGTCGCGGACGCGCCGAGGGTGGCCAGGTAGGGCCCGATGATGCTCCGCGCCCCCTCGTACACCATGTCGGCGAGCAGGCTCACGACCCCGAACGCGACCACGAAC
Source organism: Propionibacteriaceae bacterium (assembly GCA_043739465.1). GTDB lineage: Bacteria > Actinomycetota > Actinomycetes > Propionibacteriales > Propionibacteriaceae > Fen-668. The sequence goes on along the minus strand of JAYUEA010000084.1, from coordinate 2,557 downwards.
GTCCAGGGGCGCAGCACGCGCGACGTGACGGCGGATCGGGTCATGCCGAGATCGTACGACGCGCCCGCGACAGGCCGGTCAAGACCGAGTGCCGCAACCCGATACCGTCGCAGCCATGGACCTGGGCGACTCGGTGACTCTTGCGATGCTGGCGACCCCGGACGCGGTCTGGGCGGTGGTCTCCGACGTGACGAGGATCGGGGAGCTCAGCCCCGAGACGTTCGAGGCGGAGTGGCTCGATGGTGCGACCGGACCGGCGCTCGGCGCATGGTTCCGCGGTCACGTGAACCGCAACAACAGGGGCCTCATCTACTGGGCGCGCTGCCGGGTCACCGCCTGCGAGCCCGGGCGCACGTTCGGCTTCGAGGTCTGCGTGGGGTCGCACGTGATCAACACGTGGCGGTACGAGATCGCGCCGAGCGCGAGCGGTTCCACTGTCACCGAGTCGTTCCGGCTGGTCGACACCTGGAGCAACCGCATCTACTGGGGGCTGCTCGGCCGGTGGCGCGGCCGTACGAACCAGCTCGGCATGACCCAGACGCTCGCCCGCGTGAAGGCCATCGTCGAGGCCTGATCAGACGGCCGTCCAGGTCGGGTACTTCGGTGCGCGGCCGTTGCCAGACGACGTCTTGCGGATCCGGCGCCCGATCCACGGCGCGACGTGCTCGCGGTAGTACATGGCCTCCGACGTCACCCCTTGTCGCCACGGCTTCGGCTCCGGCGCGGGCTCGAGCGTCGACGGAACTCCGAGCGCCGTCAGCACCATGTGCGCGACCCGCGCGTGCCCGTACGGGTTGAGGTGCAACCGGTCCTCGCTCCAGTACTGCGCCTCCTGCAGGTCGGGCTCCTGAAACGCGTTGACGAACAGGATCCCGAGGTCCTCGGTGAGCCTCTTGGCCGCGAGGGTCAGCGCCGTACCGCGCTCGTGGAACGTCTTGCCCATCGGCAACCCGGCTGACGGGTCGGGCCCGCTGAGCAGCACGGGCTGTACGCCGAGGCGTAGGCACCGGATCATCGCCGAGCGGATCAGCATCATCTGTACAGACGTGTTGTGGCCCGGCCGCAGCATGTCGTTGCCGCCGCCGTTGAACGTGAGCAGCGTCGGCAACGGGTCCAGGGCCAGGGCGGCGTCCACCTGCGTCGTCGCGATAGGGATCAGCAGACGGCCCCGGATCGCGAGGTTGGCGTACTGGAAGTCGCCGGTCTGCGCCGCAAGACCCTCGGCGACCCGGTCGGCCCAGCCCCGCGGCGTACCGTCATCCCGCCAGTCCCCGACGCCTTCGGTGAAGCTGTCTCCGACGGCCACGTACCGCATGCACCCTCCCTCACTCGTTTCTCGACCCATCGTCTCGCACGGTCAAGGTCTAGGTCGGGAAGGTCTGCTCCGCGTACGTGTTGCCCCAGGGCCCGTCACCTGTCACGGTCCACTGCCGGACCCGCGCCAGCGCTATGCGGACGACGGTCTCGCGGCGGCCCGACGGCAGCCCGGCAGCCCGGAGAGTGTCGGCGACGGCGTCCGGGTCGAGGATCGCGGTGCCCTCGGCGCTCCACCAGCCGTACTCGGTCGGGCCGGCGAGTCCGACCTGCGAGTTCAGCGCGATCTCGTCGACCTTGGCGGCGTCGGGCTCGGTGATCACGAGAAGGTCGCACGGGCAGTCGCCGGGCCACACCGTCACCGGTCGCGAGTGCAGCGCGCCGGCAGTTCCGTACGTGGTGAGCATGCACACCGCGCCCGCCCCGGGCAGGTCAGTCGTCACGGTGTCAGTGTGCTCCGCAGCGCGACAGGGCGCGTCATGTCTGCCAACTCGTGATGAAACGCAGCTGACTCTCACCCGCGGCCAGGAGGCTACGTGCGCCTCGGCGTTGCCATGAACAGCGGAGTTTTGGGACGTATGGGGGGCCCCCGGTGCCTCTGAAGAGTCGCTGCGGACTTGCCGAGGTTTTGGGCGGCATCCGGGTCGTGGTAACCCCCAGAACTCCGCGGCATAGCCAAGGGTCACTCCGATCGACCGGCATAACTCGAAGAACTCCGCGCGGTGGCGTCCGATCCGCACGGCGTGGGGGATCAGTCGTTGCGGGTCACGGCCTCGGCGGGTGAGGAGATCCAGCTGCCGAGGAGGCTGAGCGCCTCGGCGGAGCTCGTACCGGGCTCGGCCACGTACGCGTTCAGGCGCAATCCGGAGTCGGCGGTGAGCTCCATGGACTCGTACGACAGCGTCATGTCGCCGACCACCGGGTGGTGGATCCGCTTGCTGCCCGCGCGGTGCTGCCGGACGTTGTGCGCGGCCCAGAGGGTGCGGAAGTGATCGCTGCGCGTGCTGAGCTCGCCGACGAGCTCGGTCAGGCCGGGGTCGTACGGGTTCTCGCCGGCCAGCGTGCGCAGCATGGCGGCGGACTCGCCCGCGACCTTCTCCCACTCGATGAAGAACTCGCGGGACTCGGCGTCGAGGAAGACGAAGCGGGAGATGTTCGGGCGGCTCATCTCGAACACGGGCGCGTACAGGGCCCGGCCCAGCGGGTTGGTGGCGAGGATGTCCATCCGGGCGTTGCGCACGTA
>JAYUEA010000083.1:0-2432 GCA_043739465.1 Propionibacteriaceae bacterium | reverse complement strand
CCGCGATCGTGCCCGTCGCGGCTGCCGCGGGAGGCGTGCTCGTACCTGTCCTGATCTACCTCGCGCTCAACGCCGGTGGTGCCGGCGTTCGGGGCTGGGCGATTCCGGCGGCCACCGACATCGCCTTCGCGTTGGCCGTCCTCGCGATCATCTCGTCGCACCTGCCCGCAGCGCTGCGCACCTTCCTGCTGACGCTCGCGGTGGTCGACGACCTGATCGCGATCATGGTCATCGCGGTCGTGTACACGGCGTCCATCGACTTCGGCGCTCTCGCGCTGGCCATCCTGCCGATCGGCGCGTTCGCCCTTCTCGTACAGCGCTGGCCCACGTTCTTCTCCGACCGTCGCTGGACGCTGGTCGTGATCCTTCTGCCACTCGCCGCGGTCGCCTGGGCGCTGGTCCACGCGTCGGGCATCCACGCCACCATCGCCGGCGTCGTCCTCGGCATGACCGTGCCCGTCCTGCGTACCCGCCAGGAAGACTCGACCCGGCCCGCCCTCGCGGACACGCTCGAGCACCTGATCCGGCCCATCTCGGCAGGTGTCGTGGTGCCGCTCTTCGCCCTGTTCTCGGCCGGGGTGACGATCGGGAGCTTCTCCGGCCTCGGCGCGTCGCTCACGGACTCCGTGACGCTCGGCATCATCGCCGGCCTCGTCCTCGGCAAGCCCATCGGCATCGTCGCGACGGCGTTCCTCGTGACGCGCTTCCGCAAGGTTTCGCTCGACGAGTCCGTGGCTTGGCCGGACATCTTCGGCGTCGGCGTGCTGGCGGGCATCGGGTTCACGGTGTCATTGCTGGTCTCGGAGCTCAGCTTCCCGGTGGGCCACCTCGCCCACGACCGCGCGAAGCTCGGCGTGCTGATCGCGTCACTCGTGGCAGCGGTGCTGGCTGCGGTCGTCCTGGGGCTGCGCAACAGGCGCTACAAGCTGTACGAGCAGGAGCACGCCGACGACGAGGACTGACCTCAGATCACGGGCCGGGCCTTGTTCCGGCGGACTTCGCGTCGATACAGCAGCCACGCGGCCAGCGCGCCACCGATGGCGCCGCCCAGGTGGCCCTGCCAGGACACGGTCGGGCTGGCGGGGAAGACTCCGAGCAGCACGGACCCGTACGCGAAGGCCACGACCAGCGCTACCACGATGTGCCCCCACTTCCGGCTGAGGAAGCCGCGGACGATCAGGTACGTGATCCAGCCGAAGATGACGCCCGACGCTCCGATCACGAGGTAGTGCAGCGGGGTCAGCAGCCAGGCGAGGATGCCGGAGGTGACCCAGCTTGTCGCGGTGGCGACGATCCACTGCTTGAGGCCGCTGGTCCACACGGCGGTGCCGAGGACGAACAGGGGTACGGAGTTCGCGGCGAGATGGGCGAAACCGAGATGCAGCAGGGGTGCGAAGAGGATGCCGTCGAGGCCGCCGATCTCCCAGGGACGGATGCCGAAGCCGTCGAGCGCATGCCCGGTGAGCGTGTCGACGATCTCGATGAGCCACAGGACCGCGACGATGGCGGCCATCACGATGGCGCCCTTCTTGAGACGGGTCCACTCGATGCCGAGGCTGCGCATGTCACCAGCATGACACCCCCGCCTACCGGCTAGCCTGCACGGGTGGCAGGCGCGCTCCCGGCAGGTGATCCGGTACCCGAGGACGGCTCCCTGCCTGCGTCGGCGCTCGAGGGACGTACGGGGGAGCCGCTGGCCGTCTACCTCCACGTACCGTTCTGCCGGACCCGCTGCGGCTACTGCGACTTCAACACGTACACGGCTGCCGAGCTCGGCGCTGCACCCGGGGCGTCGCAGAGCTCGTACGTGTTTGCCGCGCTCGCCGAGATCGCCCTCGCACGCCGCGTGCTGGGTCCTCGACCGGTGAGCAGCGTCTTCGTCGGCGGCGGGACGCCGACCCTCCTGGACAGCCCGACGCTGGTGACACTGCTCGGGAGGATCAAGGACGCGTTCGGGCTCGAGCCCGATGCCGAGGTCACGACCGAGGCGAACCCGGAGTCCGTGACGCCCCAGTCGCTGGCGGCCCTGCGGGCGGGCGGCTTCACGCGGATCTCCTTCGGGATGCAGTCGGCCGTGCCGCAGGTCCTGGCCACGCTCGACCGCGTGCACACGCCGGGTCGGGCCGCGGATGCGGTGGTGGAGGCGCGCGCAGCGGGATTCGACGACGTGTCCCTCGACCTCATCTACGGCACACCCGGCGAGTCGGCCGCTGACTGGCAGACCAGCCTCGACGCCGCGCTGGCCGCGCGGCCCGATCATGTCTCCGCGTACGCACTCATCGTCGAGGACGGCACCCCGCTGGCCCGTCGGATCCGGCGCGGCGAGCTACCCGCGCCCGACGACGACGACCTGGCCGACAAGTACGTGGCCGCCGACGAGGCGCTCCGGGCCGCGGGCTACGACTGGTACGAGCTCAGCAACTGGTCGCGCC
>JAYUEA010000082.1:0-2433 GCA_043739465.1 Propionibacteriaceae bacterium | reverse complement strand
GGGCGGACCAGGAGTGGAAGACGTGCGAGCGGTCGTCGGCGCGAACTCGGGCCTCGTCTGCGTGGTTCGAGTCTGCGGGGCTCACGGGCGATGTTGTCTGGGTCAACGGAACGGTCCTATCGCGTGCGGGGGAAACCGAGGTCGACTGTGGATGTGGCGGGGTCGGGCCAGCGAGAGGTGACCACCTTGCCACGGGTGTAGAAGTTCATGCCCTCGGCCCCGTACATGTGGGAGTCGCCGAACAGTGAGGCCTTCCAGCCGCCGAAGGAGTAGTAGGCCACCGGCACCGGAATGGGGACGTTGATGCCGACCATGCCAACCTCGACGTCGAACTGGAACGCTCGGGCCGCTCCGCCATCACGAGTGAAGATCGCCGTCCCGTTCGCGTAGGGGTTGTCGTTGATCAGCGCCAGACCCTGCTCGTACGTCTCCGCCCGGACGACGCAGAGCACCGGTCCGAAGATCTCGTCGGTGTAGACGGTCATGTCGGGGGTGACGTGGTCCATCAGCGTCGTCCCGAGGAAGAACCCCTCCGGGGGCACGTCCTCGGCGCGGCCGTCGACCACCAGGGTGGCACCCTGCTGGGCGCCGGCGCCGATGTAGCCGGCAACCTTGTCGCGGTGCTCAGCGGTGATCAGCGGACCCATGTCGGTGTCCGGGTGGGTGCCGTCGCCGATGGTGAGCTTGGGCAGACGTGCCGCAATCGCGTCGACCAGCGGGTCTGCAACATCACCCACGGCAACGACCACGGACAGCGCCATACAACGCTCACCCGCCGAGCCGTATGCCGCGGAGACCACCGCGTCGGCAGCCATGTCCACGTCGGCGTCGGGCAGAACCAGTGCATGGTTCTTGGCACCACCAAGGGCCTGGACACGCTTGCCGTTCGCGGTGCCGGTCTCGTAGATGTACCTGGCGATCGGGGTCGAGCCCACGAAGCTCACGGCGGCAACGCCGGTATGGGCCAGCAGCGCGTCGACCGCCTCCTTGTCCCCCTGGATCACCGTGAAGACACCGTCGGGCAGACCGGCGTCCTTCCACATCTGGGCCAGGAACAGCGACGCCGAGGGGTCCTTCTCACTCGGCTTGAGGATGAAGGCGTTGCCGCACGCGATGGCGTTGGCACACATCCACAGCGGCACCATCACCGGGAAGTTGAACGGGGTGATCCCGGCGACCACACCCAGAGGCTGACGGATCGAGTAGACGTCCACCCCGGCCGAGACCTGCTCAGAGAACCCGCCCTTGAGCAGCTGCGGCACACCGGCGGCGAACTCGACGTTCTCCAGGCCGCGTGCGATCTCGCCGGCGGCGTCGGAGAGAACCTTGCCATGTTCGGCCGTGACGATGGCTGCGAGCTCGTCGGCGTGCTCGCGCAGCAGCTCTCTGAAGGCGAACAGCACACCGGACCGCGTGGACAGGGACGCGTGCCGCCAGTCCTTCGAGGCAGCAACGGCCTTGGCGACCGCATCTGTGACCTCGCTCTCGCTGGCAAGCTCCACCTCGGCGCTGCGCTGACCCGTTGCCGGGTTGTAGACCGGGGCCGTTCGGCCGGAGGTGCCAGGAGTGTTGCGACCATCGATCCAGTGTGAGATGCGCCTTGTCATGGACCGAGAATACGTGCCAACTGCATCCCATACAAAGTGTCATTTGCTATGTTACAAAGATGACCGTCATCGTGACCGCGCTCGAGGAGCGCCTGGACCAGCCCACTGCCCGCGGTCTGGCCCATGCGGTGAGCCGCGCCATCCGCGACGGCGTTCTGCCGGCCGGGACCAAGCTGCCGCCGATCCGCGAGGTCGCGACGCAGCTCGCACTCTCCCCCACCACGGTCAGCGCCGGCTGGGCGCTGTTGGCCCGCTCCGGCACCATTCGCACCGACGGTCGACGCGGTACGACCGTGGCCGACCCCGTGGGACCCGCGAACACCCGCTACCGGCGTGCCCTGGAGGGTCAGACCGGCTTCTCGCTCGACCTGTCCACCGGTGTCCCGGACGCCGCCCTGCTGCCCAACCTCAGCAGGGCACTGGGCCGACTCACCACCGCGGGTACGCCAGGCAGCTACCTCGACGAGGCTGTTCTGCCCGAGCTGCGTGACCTGCTGCTCGCCGAATGGCCCTATGTCGCAAGCGATCTCACCATCGTTGACGGCGCGATGGACGCCCTGGACCTGGTGGCCCGAACTGTCATCCGCTTCGGCGACCGCGTCGTCGTCGAGCACCCGTGCTTCCCTCCCCTGCTCGACCTGCTCGACTCCATCGGGGCTGACGTCGTGGGTGTCCCGCTCGACAGCGAAGGCATGCGGCCGCAGTCCCTGGCCGTCGCGCTGGCATCGCCTGCAGCAGTCGTGATCCTGCAACCCACCGCCCAGAACCCCAGCGGAATCTCGACCACACCACGGCGAGCCCGCGCCCTGGCCGAGCTCATCGACCG
>JAYUEA010000081.1:0-2434 GCA_043739465.1 Propionibacteriaceae bacterium | reverse complement strand
CGAGGATCGTGGCGAACGCGACGCCCGCGATGATGGCGAGGAAGATCGTGCCGGCCGTGCCAGCGCCGGGCAGGTAGAACGCCAGCGCCGGAGCGGCGGCGTTCGACTTGCCGGGAAGGAGGTTGATGGCCTTCTGGCCCACGACCGCCGCGGCACCGAAGCCGAGGACGAGGGTGAACAGGTAGAAGGCGCCGATGAGGCCGATCGCCCAGCTCACCGAACGACGCGCCTCCTTGGCCGTAGGCACGGTGTAGAACCGCATCAGTACGTGAGGCAGGCCCGCCGTGCCGAGCACCAAAGCGATCGACAGCGAGATGAAGCCCAGCTTGTTGGTGCCGTACTTGCTCATCGCGTGGAGCAGCTTGTCGCCGCTGCCCGCGACCTCACTGTTGCCCTTCGCCTGCGCCGCACCCATGAGGTCGGACAGGTTGAAGCTGAACTTCCCGAGCACCCAGAAGAAGAGGACGCCGGCGCCGATGATCAGCAGGACGGCCTTGATCATCTGCACCCACGTGGTGCCCTTCATGCCACCGATGAGCACGTACGCGATCATCAGCAGGCCGACCACCGCGATGACCGCGATCTGTGCGACCTCGGCCGTGATGCCGAGCAGGAGCGCGACGAGCGTGCCGGCTCCGGCCATCTGGGCGAGCAGGTAGAAGAAGGACACGGTGAGGGTGGAGATCGCCGCGGCCATGCGTACCGGCTTGTTCTGCATCCGGAAGCTGAGGACGTCAGCCATCGTGTACTTGCCCGTGTTGCGCAGCGGCTCGGCGACGAGCAGCAGGGCGACGAGCCAGGCGACGAGGAAGCCGATGGAGTAGAGCAGGCCGTCATAGCCGTAGAACGCGACGGCTCCGGCGATGCCCAGGAAGGACGCGGCCGAGAGGTAGTCGCCGGCGATGGCGATGCCGTTCTGGCGCCCCGAGAAGGACCCTCCGCCGGTGTAGAAGTCCTTGCCTTTACGGCCACCGGCCGAGACCCGGATGACGATGGTCAAGGTGATGATCACGAAGATCGCGAAGATCGCGATGTTGAGCCACGGCGTGCCGAGGGTCTCCAGGAGAGTCATCGCGCGCTCCCTTCGAGCTTGTCGCGCAGCTTCGCCGCGAGGGGGTCGAGGTTCTTGTTCGCGTGGCGGATGTAGATCCACGTGATGAGGAACGTCGTGAGGAACTGCAGCAAGCCGAGCAAGATGCCGAGGCTCACGTTGCCGAAGACACGGATGTTCATGAAGCTCTCCGCGTAGGTGGAGAGCAGGACGTAGAGGAAGTACCAGACGAGGAACGCAGCCGTCATCGGGAATGCGAAGCGACGGAACCGACTGCGGAGCTCGGTGAACTCGGCCGAGGCCTGGACCTCCTGGAACGCGGACGCGCTCAGGGGGGTGGGGTCATCGCCGTCAAGGGCGGGCAGGGGGTTGTGATCGGCGGGTAGGTGCCGTTCGGGATCACCGGTTGTGGCCGGGCCTTGGGTCGCCATGCGGACTCCTTCCAGCGGTGGACGTCGTTGAGCCACCGTCGGCGCACTGTAACCACAAGTACCCGGTACTGCGGGAACTACTGCGAAATTGCCCAAGGCGTGTCCGATGTCGGTTCAAACAACATCCGAGGCCGGATGTCCTGGAAAGCGCTTGTGTCGAATCCACAGGGGTTGTACGACTCCGCCGGAGCGCACCAGCCGCCAGGAAAGGTACGCGGCGACCACCACCCAGACGCCCACCGCAACCGCACTCGCCTCGATGCCGAACTGGCCGCCGCCCACCAGGTCGGACCCCGCCGGGTGGGAGACCAGGAAGCCCTCTCCCCGGTCAGTTGAACCGCTCACGACGATGCCCAGTCCCAGCCCTTGCATGAGGTTCCAGCCGGCATGGACGCCGACGACGACCCACAACGAGCGGGTCAGCGCGTACAGAACGGCGAACATCAGGCCCGCCTCCAGCGCGATGGCGACGGCACCGGTCACCGTGGCGTGGGGGTTGGCCAGGTAGAGTCCGCCGAAGATGACGGCGCTGATGGCCACGGAGGCCCAGGTGCCGAGCACGGACTCTTTCGAAGCGGAACAGGACGCCGCGCAACGCGATCTCCTCGGCGATCCCGGCGACGACTCCAAGGCTCACCAGCTGCCTGAGCCACGGCGGGTTCGCGTCCGTCCCGGTGAACACAATCCCGCCGAGCAGCCAGACGATGCCGGTGACGACAAGGCAGACGACGGCGCCGCCGAGCAGGCCCGCAGGCAGTCCCGCCCAGCGCGCTGGTGCGTACTCGAGGCGGGTCTGCGGGCCTCGAGCAGGGTCGTCACCACCCCGTAGGCGAGGACGATCGGTACGAGCTCATCGATGATCGGCTCCCACCAGGCAGCGCCGGTGAGATCGAGGCCAAGCCCCAGCCGCACGATCTGTCCCAGCACTGCGAGGGCGGTGGCGACCAGGAAG
>JAYUEA010000080.1:0-2440 GCA_043739465.1 Propionibacteriaceae bacterium | reverse complement strand
GAGCTCGTACGGCGCTGTCCACACGCGCCTTCGCCACGCCCAGTGCGATGGGCACCGACGTGCGGTTCACCCGTCCCGGCTCGAGCGCCTTCTGCTTCATGGTGGACACGATGTCGAGGTGCAATGCCCGCAGCGGGTCCGGCCGGAACTTCGCCAGCCACGCCACGACCGGCCAGCCGGTCGCGAGGCCGCCCCGGTGCCGCCAGGACTTCTTGACCGCCTCGACGACGACGGGCACGCCGGCGGCGACGGCCAGTGTCTTGTTGAGGTGGGCGGTGCGCCTCTTCGGGACGTCGTCCGCAGCGGCCGGGCCGATCTCAGGGGCCAGCGACTCCGCGGCATCCGTGACGTCGCCGGCCAGCCTCTTCGCCGCCGCCTGCTTGCCCGCGATGAGGGTGACGAGCTCCGTACGGAGGTCCGCGATGCCGTCGCCCGTGACCGCCGACACGGCGACCACCGGCGCCGACTCGAGCCCCTCGGAGTCAAGCAGCCGACGCAGGTCGGCCACCATGCGCGGCCGCTCGGCCTCGGCGACCCGGTCGATCTGGTTCAGCGCGACGACCATGACATCAGCGTGCGCTGCCAATGGCCGCAGGTAGCGGTCGTGCAGCGCTGCGTCCGCGTACTTCTGAGGGTCTACGACCCAGACGAACTGGTCCACCAGCTCCACGAGCCGGTCGACGATCGCGCGGTGGGACTGCGCTGTCGAGTCGTGGTCGGGCAGGTCGAGCAGGATCAGCCCGGACAGGTCCGTGGCTCCCGTGACGAGGTGCCGACGCGGTACGTCGAGCCAGTCGAGCAGGTCGCTCTGCTCTTCGCCGAAGACCGCGGCCATGGCCACCGACGTCGTCGGCCGCCGCATCCCAGGTTCGGCCAGCTTCGTGCCCGAGAGCGCGTTGAACAGTGACGACTTCCCCGAGCCGGTGGCGCCCGCCAGCGCGACCACGGTCACGTCGCCCGAGAACGCCAGGCGTCCGTCGACCCGCGTGAGGATCGCGTCGATCCGCGCCTCCACGTCCCGGTCGATCCGTCCGCGGGCCGCGTCCATCGCCTCGCGCAGCGCAGCCAGCCGGCCGGGCAGCGACGAGCGCTTGCGCCCTACCGCCACTCAGATCACCTCGCCGTCGACGACCTCGGCCGTCGGCGCGTCGACCTGCCGTAGGTCGATCTGCTCCGGCGGTACAGGCGGCTCGATCGCCTTCTCCTCGGCCGCACCCACGGCCGTCAGCCCCAGCGTGTGCATCTCGGCGATGCGGCTCTCGTCGGCCTCACGCGCCGCTGTACGGATCCGCTCCGCCTGCCCCGCGTCGACCCCGACAGCGTCGAGCGCTGCGTGGAACCGCGACAGCTCACCGGCCAGCAGCCCTTCGACGCGCGCGTCCAGGTCCTCTTTGGCCATCTTCGCGAGGCGTCGTACGGCGTCGTCGCCGAACACCGCCTCGAGGACGCGCTGTGCCAGCAGCGCCGTACCTCCCGCGACCCCGACCTCGGCGCCGACCAGCCCACCGGTGTGGGCGAAGGCCACGAGCATCAGGGCGACACCGACGCCGTTCACGCCGAAGGCCGCGATGCGCGCCTTGGTCCGCTTCCCCGCCCCCTCGTTGCTGACGATGTCCATGACGTCGCCCTGCCAGGCGCGGATCGCACGAGCCGCTCGCGCCGGGTAGTCCTCGGACACCCGCCGCAGGTCCGCGCCGGCTTGGTCGAGCAACACGCGGCCCGCCGGGTTGGCCCGCCATGCCGCCTCTGCACGTTCGGCTGCTTTCTCGCCCTCCTCGCGGAGCAGCGCCTCCAGCCCCGACTCCACGGCGACCTGCACCTCGGCTGCGCCCTTCGGCTGGCCCTTGATCGCGGCCCAGATCCGGTCGCGCAGCCACCCGATCTTCTGCTCCAACACACGGAAGAACTCGCCCGTGCCGACGAAGTCGTGCCAGCGCGCCAGCACCTCGCCACGCAGCAGCGTGCCGTCGGCGCTCTGCACGTTGACCGTACGGATCGCCGCCGAGTACGACGCGTCGGCATCGGCCCGCAGCTGGCTCAACGCCTCGATCTGGTCATCGACCGCCTGCGCGATGTTCGGCGCCTGGCGGGTCAGCGACCCGATCGCCCCGTCGAGCGTCTGCATGACGACCCGCGCCCGGGTGTTCTGGTCTGCCGCCAGCGCCGCCAGCCAGCTGCGGATCGGCGCCACCGCGGCGTCGGGCAGCATGCCGTCGGCATCAGTCGTCGTCTCCGGCACCGCGAACAGCGGCGACGAGGCCAGCCCGCGCTCGGTCATCATCTGTCCCAGGTGCGGCGGGACCTCGGCCATCGCCGCCGGCGGCACCCGGTCCACGACCACGGCCACCGCCGCGCTGCGCTCGACGGCGCTGGCCAGGTACTCCCACGGCACCGCGTCCGCGTACCGCGCCGCGCTCGTCACGAACAGCCACAGGTCTGC
>JAYUEA010000079.1:0-2448 GCA_043739465.1 Propionibacteriaceae bacterium | reverse complement strand
TGCCAGGACTGAAGATCCCGCTCGATCCGTACGGCACCGTGTGGACTGCCCTCGGGCTTGTGTCCGCCGCATACATGTCAGAGACCATCCGCGCCGGCATCCAGGCCGTGCCGAAGGGCCAGATCGAGGCAGCCCGTTCGCTCGGCATGTCGGCGGGCATGGCGACGCGACGGATCGTGCTGCCGCAGGCATTCCGGATCGTTCTGCCCCCGCTGACCAACGAGCTCGTGCTGCTGACGAAGGACTCCTCGCTCGCGTACGTGCTGGGGCTGACCGCGCAGGGCTACGACCTCACGAAGTACGGCAAGGACCTCACGAACACGCACGCCAACATCACCCCTCTGGTGGTCGCCGGATTGTCGTACCTGGTCATCACACTCCCCCTCACCTTCCTCGTCAGGAAGATGGAAGCCCGTCAGGCGAGGTCGAAATGAGCGTTGAGGTTCAGCAGATCCCCACGGGCAACCGTGAGGACGAGATCCAGATCTACGACCTGCACAAGTCGTTCGGCGACCTCGAGGTGCTGACGGGCATCGACCTTACGGTCCACCGCGGCGAGGTGGTGTGTGTCATCGGGCCGTCGGGCTCTGGCAAGTCGACGCTGCTGCGTTGTGTGAACCTGCTCGAGCAGCCGACCAAGGGCCGGATCTTCATCCTCAACGAGGAGATCACCGACCCCGACGCCGACGTCGACCACATCCGCACGCTCATGGGCATGGTGTTCCAGTCGTTCAACCTGTTCCCGCACCTCACGGCGTTGCAGAACTGTTCGATCGCGCTGACGCAGGTGAAGAAGTTGAGCGCTGCCGAGGCGAAGCAGATCGGCATGGAGAACCTGCACAAGGTGGGCCTCGGCGACCGCGGCGACTCGTACCCCCTCCAGATGTCCGGCGGCCAGCAGCAGCGCGTGGCGATCGCCCGTGCGCTGTCGATGGACCCCGAGCTGATGCTGTTCGACGAGCCGACCTCGGCCCTCGATCCCGAGCTCGTCGGCGACGTGCTGGCGGTCATGCGTGACCTCGCTGACCAGGGCATGACGATGATGGTGGTCACCCACGAGATGGCCTTCGCCCGTGAGGTCGCCGACCGCGTGATCTTCATGGACGGCGGCGTCATCGTCGAGCAGGGGCCGCCGTCAGAGGTCATCGGGAACCCGCAGGAGGAGCGTACGAAGACGTTCCTGCGCCGGGTCCTCGACCCCACGCACATCGATGTCCCGGCCGATCACCAGTCAGCCCCCGGAGTGGAGTCCGGACCCGCGGCGCCGATCGCAGCTTCGCACCGCCCCAAGTTCCTGGGACACTGACTGTCCTCGGCGAGAGACCTGGTACCCCTCGGCGGGAGACCTGGTACCCCTCGAAGAGAGACCTGGTACCCCTCGGAGAGAGGTTGGTCCCCTGGGCGAGAGGTTTGGTACCCCTGGGCGAGAGGTTTGATAACCCTGGGCGACGGGACGCAGGACTTCGGGCGCGTCAAGTGTCTCGCGAAGGTGCACAAGACCTCTCGCGGAGGGGTACCAGACCTCTCGCGGAGCTGCACCAAACCTCTCGGGAAGCTGTACCAAACCTCTCGCGGAGGGTTACCAGACCTCTCGCCGAGCAGCGCCTTGGAGTGTCAGGCGAGGATCAGCGTTGCTCCCGGGTCTCTGAGGATCTCGGCCATGTCGCTCAAGAAGGCCGAGCCTTCGGCGCCGTCGACCATGCGGTGGTCGAAGCTCATCGCCAGCGTGGTCACCCATCGCGGCTCGACGCGGTCCTCGACGACCCACGGGCGCTTGGTGATCTGGCCCAGCGCGAGGATGCCCGCCTGTCCCGGGGACAGGATCGGGGTGCCCGAGTCGATGCCGAAGACACCGATGTTCGTGATCGTGAACGTACCGCCGCTCAAGTCAGCGGGCTGTGTCTTGCCTTGCCGCGCCGTGGCCGTCAGCTCGTTGAGAGCGACCGCGAGGTCGTAGGTGCTCATCGCGTCCGCGTCGTGCACCACCGGCACCACGAGCCCGCGCGGGGTGTCGGCGGCGAAGCCGAGGTTGATGTACGACTTCCTGACGATCTGGCCGTTCTTCTCATCCCAGCTCGAGTTCAGCTCCGGGTTGCGGCGCAGCGCGACGCACACGGCGCGGGCGACGAGGACGGTCGGCGTGATCCGTACATCGCGGAACATCCGCGACGTCTTCATCTTCGCCAACAGCTCCATCGTGCGGGTCACGTCGACGTCGGTCCACTCGGTGACGTGCGGCGCGGTGAACGCGCTCTCGACCATCGCCCGAGCCGTCGCCCGGCGGATGCCGGTGACGTCGATGCGGGTCTCACCGCGCTCGGCCAGGAAGCCCGACCAGCCACCGGTCTGGTGCGTGGCGGCGGCCGTGACGTCGTCTTGGCTGACCGTACCGTCGGGCCCGGTCGGCGTGAGGGTCGCCAGGTCGACGCCGAGGTCCTTCGCCAGCTT
>JAYUEA010000078.1:0-2449 GCA_043739465.1 Propionibacteriaceae bacterium | reverse complement strand
CTCACCGGCTGGCGCTGGGTCTTCCTCATCAACGTGCCGGTCGGCATCTTCGCCCTCATCCTTGTTACGAGGACGCTCCACCTTCACCACGTGAAGCGGCAGGCGGTCATCGACTGGCTCGGTGCCGTGACGCTGGTCGTCGGTGTCGTACCTCTGCTCCTCGTCGCGGAGCAGGGACGTACGTGGGGCTGGACATCGGCCGCGTCGATCTCCTGCATCGCGATCGGTCTCGTCGGCCTGCTGGCGTTCATCGCCGTCGAGTCGCGCTTGGGGGACACGGCGCTCATCCCGCTGCGCATCTTCAAGAACCGCACGATCGTCATCGCGCTGTCCGGCGGCCTCGTCATCGGCGCCGGAATGTTCGGCGGCATGATCACGATCCCGCAGTACTTGCAGATCGTCCACGGCTCGACCCCAACCATGTCGGGTGTCCAGCTGCTGCCTCTGGTCCTCGGGATGATGATCGCGTCGGTGGTGTCGGGCCAGCTGATCTCTCGTACGGGCAACGTCCGGATCTTCCCGATCATCGGCGTGGGCCTCATGACGGTCGCGCTTCTGCTGCTCTCGAGGATCGGCGCCGACACACCCTGGTGGCAGCTGATCACGCTCATGGCGATCTTCGGCCTCGGCCTCGGCAACACCATGCAGCCGCTCACCCTGGCGGTGCAGGCGTCCGTGGCTCCACGAGAGATCGGCATGGCCACGAGCTCGGCGACCTTCTTCCGCCAGATGGGCGGCACGCTCGGTGTCGCGGTCTTCTTGTCGCTGCTGTTCAACACCCTCGGCGACAACATCAAGAACGCGTTCCTCGACGCGTCGAAGACGCCGGAGTTCCTCGCGGCCATGAAGGACCCCAACGTGCTGGCCAACCCGGTGAACGCGCAGTTCGTCAAGGCGCTGGCCAGCGGGGACACCAGCGCGCTGGCGTCGGTGAGCAGCGACTCGTCCATCATCAACAAGCTCGACCCGGTCCTGTCCCACCCGTTCAAGGTGGGCTTCTCCCACTCGATGGACACGGTCTTCTTGGTCGGCGCCATCGTCTGCGCGGTCGGGTTCGTGGTGCTGCTGTTCATGCCCAAGATCGTGCTCTCCGGCAAGTCGGCTTCGGCCCAGCTCAAGGCTGACGCTCGCAAGCACAGCCTGCGTGACGACCTCGCCGACGCGGCCGCCATCGAAGCCGGTGGCCATCAGCTCGAGGAGCTGGGCGACACCGAGGACGACGACGATTCCAGCGACGCCGTACGAGGGTCGGTGGCAGGGCTTCACTGAGATGGATTGACCCTTCGACAGGCTCAGGGATCGGCCCTTCGACAGGCTCAGGGATCGACAGGCTCAGGGATCGATACGCTCAGGGAGCGGCAGCGACCACTCCCTGAGCAGGGCCGCGAAGCTGCCCGTGTCGAAGGGTCGACCGGAAGGTTCGTTCGGTGGGGTTGACCTGATCGTTTAAGATTCAACCATGACCGAAGTGCACATGAAGCCCGGCGTGTACAGCACTCCCGGTGAGGAGTTCGTCCGAGATACGACGTACATCACCACCCGGATCGTCGGGGACCCGGCGCCCGGATCAGGTGACTATCCGGTCGAGCCAGGCCGCTACCGGCTGATCGCTGCCCGAGCCTGCCCGTGGGCGAACCGTACGCTCATCGTCCGCCGGCTCCTCGGGCTCGAGGACGCGATCTCCGTGGGTCTGCCGGGGCCGATCCACGACGCGGCCTCGTGGAGCTTCGACCTGGACCCGGGAGGTGTCGACCCCGTGCTCGGTATCCACCGCCTCAAGGACGCGTACCTTCGGCGCTACCCGTTCTACTCCCGGGGCATCACAGTTCCTGCGATGGTCGAGGTCGCCACGGGGCAGGTCGCCACGAACGACTTTGCGCAGCTGACACTCGACTTCGGCAGCGAGTGGCGTGACTTCCAGCGGGAAGGCGCTCCCGACCTCTATCCGGAGGCGGATCGCCCAGAGCTGGACTCCGTGATGCGTCGGGTCTACACCGAGGTGAACAACGGCGTGTACAGGTGCGGCTTCGCGGGCACGCAGGAGGCGTACGACCTCGCGTACGGGCGTCTCTGGACCGCCCTCGACTGGCTGGAGGAGCGGTTGGGTGGGCAGCGCTACCTGGTCGGCGACACGATCACCGAGGCGGACGTACGGCTGTTCACCACGCTCGTACGGTTCGACGCGGTCTACTACAGCCACTTCAAGTGCAACCGGAACACGCTGGCTGCGATGCCGGCCTTGTGGGCGTACGCGCGCGACCTGTACCAGACCCCCGGCTTCGGCGACACGGTCTCGTTCACGCAGATCAAGCAGCACTACTACGTCGTGCAGTCCGACCTGAACCCGAGCGGCATCGTGCCGGACGGCCCCGACGTGTCCGGCTGGCTCACCGAGCACGGCCGCGAGTCCCTGGGCGGCCGCCCCTTCGGCGACGGCACCCCGCCCGGA
>JAYUEA010000077.1:0-2451 GCA_043739465.1 Propionibacteriaceae bacterium | reverse complement strand
GCTCGTACACGCCACGGCGCAGCCTGACGAGGTCTCCGCTGTCCAACTGCTGGCGCACCTCGGTGGGGGTATGCCCTCCGGCAAGGAGGGCCTTCCGGGAACTGATCATGTCCCCATCGTGAAACCCAGCATTCGGCGTCTGCCAGCACTTCCTTACGAACCTGTGCGTAACTCCCAGAATCAGTGGATAACTGACCCCCATGGAGGCTGCTCGCCTCTTGCTCGCCTCGTCGCGGGTCAGTGGGTCAGTGGGTCCAGCCCGCCAGGCACTCGCACAACCTCTTGGTCGTCAAACCCGGTTACAAGGGGTGTGCGGACGTCCTAAAGGCTGTGCGAGGGGAGGTTGGCGGGCGACAGGGCGGTCGAAGGGCTGTGCGGGCGAACCGAAGGCTGAACGCGCAGGACAGGTTCAGCACGAGGTCGACGGTCAGGGCACGAGGTCGACGGTCAGGGCACGAGGTCGACGGTCAGGGCACGAGGTCGACGGTCAGGGCACGAGGTAGTCGACGGGCTCGGTCAGCTCGAGACCGTCGTCGGTGACCCGGCACAGGGTGCCCGCGGGCTCCCGCAGCGCGACCAACGTGTACGCGATGTCCATCTTCGAGGCCGTGAGGTGGAACGCCGCGGGGACGATGAGCCACCCGGCGTACGGGCCGGCGACGACCGCGGCGATCAGCACGGCCGTGACGAGCACCGCAGGCGCGAGCATCACCCAGGCGAACGCCGGTCGGCTGAACGCCGCTGCCTGACTGTCGAGACCCATCCGTACGTACGGGATGGTGTCGAAGTGCAGCCTCGGCCGGTGACCCACGACCGCCATCGCGAGCGCATGGATCAGCTCGTGGACGACCGCGGTGGCCGCGCACACTGCGAGAAGGATGCCCACCACCAGCACGACCCCGAACTCACCGGAGAAGCCGATGGGGCCGGGGGTCGGATGGGTGGCCAGGTACAGCCAGCCCAGGAGGCCGCCTGCGACCGGGAAGGTCAGCAGGCCGGCCAGCCCGAGCCATGTCGTCGCGGCCCTGCTGTGCTCCCACAGCCGGACCATGGACCAGGCCTCTACTTCTTGCCCTGGTTCTTGACGGCCTCGATGGCGGCCTGGGCGGCCTCCGGGTCGAGGTAGCGGCCGCCGGGAGTGACGGGACGGAGATCGTCGTCGAGCTCGTACAGCAGCGGGATGCCGGTCGGGATGTTGAGCCCGGCGATGTCGGCGTCGGAGATGCCGTCAAGGTGCTTGACGAGGGCGCGCAGGGAGTTGCCGTGAGCGACGACGATCGTCGTCTTGTCGGCGCGCAGGTCGGGTACGATCGCGTCGTACCAGTACGGCAGCATGCGTACGACGACGTCGGCCAGGCACTCCGTCAGCGGGCGGGCCTCGCTCGGCAGGTCGGCGTAGCGGGCGTCGTTGAACTGCGAGAACTCACCGTCGGCGGGGATCTTCGGCGGCGGGGTGTCGTACGAGCGGCGCCACAGCATGAACTGCTCCTCGCCGTACTGCTCGAGGGTCTGCGCCTTGTTCTTGCCCTGGAGGTCGCCGTAGTGACGCTCGTTGAGGCGCCAGGAGCGTTTGACCGGGATCCAGTGGCGGTCGCAGCCGTCGAGGGCGAGGTAGGCGGTGTGGATGGCGCGCCGCAGCACCGAGGTGTGGACGACGTCGGGCAACAGGTTCTGGGCCTTCAGCAGCTCGGCGCCGCGATTGGCCTCAGCCACGCCCTTGGAGTTGATGTCGACGTCCACCCAGCCGGTGAACAGGTTCTTGGCGTTCCATTCGCTCTCGCCGTGGCGGAGCAGGATCAGCGTCGAGGTCATGGCGGAAGACTATCGGGGGACGCGGCTGACGGATGGTCCGGGTTGGGCATGCCACGCAGGATGAATCCATGAGCCTGCCGATCGAGGACTACGCGTTGATCTCGGACTGCCGCACCGGGGCGCTGGTCGGCAGGAACGGCAGCATCGACTGGCTGTGCCTGCCGCGGTACGACAGTGCGTCCGTCTTCGCCGCACTCCTCGGCGACGAGGAGCACGGGCAGTGGTCGATCGCGCCGACCGATCCGGGCGCCACCTCCACCCGCGAATACGTCGATCGCACGTTCGTGCTCGTCACGCACTGGGTGACGGCGACCGGGGAGCTCGAGGTCGTCGACTTCATGCCGCACGGCGACCACCTGTCCCACATCGTGCGGCGGGTGCGTTGCGTGCGCGGACAGGTCGAGGTGGTCGAGGAGCTGCGGATGAGGTTCGGGTACGCAACCGCACTCCCCTGGGTCCGACGCGTCGGAACGGGCGCCGGGCTGGCGCTGGTCGCGATCGCCGGTCCGGACGCGCTCGTACGGCGCGGACCAGACCTGGTGGCCGGCGAGCGGCATCATGCGGCTACGTACACCGTGAAGGCGGGCGAGACCGTCGACGCGACGCTCACATGGTTCCGGTCGCACCAGAGACCGCCGC
>JAYUEA010000076.1:0-2452 GCA_043739465.1 Propionibacteriaceae bacterium | reverse complement strand
GCGAAGACAGGCGCTCGGCGAGCCTGCGACGTCCTCGCCCGACAGTGGACGACCGGTCTGCCGCACCTAGAACACGCGTGGAGTCCTGAGCTGGCCGGGTGATCTCGCCGATAGCGACACCTGTGACGACCCTCCGTGGTTTCGTACTGACGAAACGACGCCGCGGATGGGCAACAGGTGTGTCGGACTTCGTGGGTAGGGGTTACGCAGGGAGACCGTGGCCGCCAGCGATGACGACGGTGAGGGCCCCCATTCGGGCCGCTATGGCGTTCGAGGTGCGCGGCGGGGGAGAGCGAATTCGGGCGGTGTCCAGTCGGGCGGAAGCTCAGGATCGCCCGGATGGCGAGCCGGCGAACGGAGGCGTTCGAGTACGCCCAGGCGTCGGGGTTGTGGAGCGCCCCCACGAGGATGTTGATGTTGCCCCGCATCGACTTCGACACCTGCATGTCGGTCGCGGCCGAGCAGGCGAACAACGTGACGGCTTCCTGCAGGTGACGCTCGGGGTTCGCCGACGGCGTGTGGTAAGCCGCCCCTTTGAGGGACAGCGCTGAGGCGATGTCGGGGATTCGGATCGTGGTGCCGCCCGGGGTCTGGAAGGTCGTCGTGCGTTCGAGGGCGGATCGGGCTCCGGGGACGGGCACCACGTCGCGGCCCGCGAACCGTACGGCCCTGTTGTCGGGTGCCATGAGGTCGACATGCCCGTCGGGTCGGGTGAATCGGTGCAGCGGAGCACGGGGGTCGAGGGGTTCGTGGCGCCGGTAGCCCAGGTGCTCGAGGGCGGCCGCGGCTTCGGCGTAGGTACCTGCTCGCAGCTCAACGACAAGGTCAGCGTCGTCGGTGGGACGGACGTGGGGGAGTGCAGCCAGTTGGGCATGCGCGTGGACCATGAGGCCGCCCACGAGCATCCACCGGTCCGGCGGAAGGACCGTGGCGATCTCGTCCAGACGGGCGAATGGGTCTGTGGTCATGGACGGCGCTCCTCCAGCGCAGACGCGGCGGCCGTGGACTGGCGGGCATCCCCGAGCAGGTACGTGTCCAGCAGGATGCGGGCAGTGCGTTCGTCGATGCTTGCACGTTGGACGACGCCAAGGTTGCCGTCGGCGTCCAGGGCGACGTCGTGCTCGAACTCGTACCGGTCGAGGTCGTCGGTCTGGATGAAGGTCAGCCATCCCTCGCCGGGCACGATTCCGAGCTGGGCCGCGTCCACAGCGGACGGGCCGATACGTGTGGACGCATAGGGAGCGTCGCCGCGGTAGCGGGACCAGGTGCCGAGGCCGCCGGCCGCGTGGGCGATGTCACGCGCGGTGAGGGACGACAGCCGCGCCCTGAGGCGGGAACGTTCGCTGGCCACGAGACGGTTCGTGTGTCCGTCCGAGAGCAGGTCGAGGGCGGCGTCCCGAACGTCGGGTGTCCAGGGTCTGCCGTGTGCGAGGCTGCGGGACCAGGCTCGCGCGGCGATGTCGTCCATGGTGGTGACCCGTCCGACGGTGCGGTGCCCAGCGAGCGCCCCAGATCGGAGCGCGAGCTGTACGAGGCGCTCGCTGCGGTCGTACGCATGGGCCACCTGGCCGACGGTCAACTCCATACGAATATATTCGGATAAGCGAAGGTATCTGTCAATTGTCAACGTCGTGTCGGAAGGTGGCGAACCGGTGCAGCAGGTACCTCTCGATCCGGTCGGTGCCCAAGGCCCGCGGGCTGTCCTCGACGTCGCGCCGCAGCCGGGCGGGGGAGTTGTCGACGGCGAAGGCGCCATCGGCGGTGCGGAAGTGGCCGCCCTTGGTCATCACGAAGGCGTCGTCCACACCGGACAGGGCATCGGCAAGCAGCTGCTCGGCGTAGACGGGATCACCCGCCGGCGCGTACACGCGGGCGGAGTCGAAGGCCCGGATGCCGAGGTCGTACGCGAGGCGGATCGTCGCGAGGTCATCGGCGCGTGATCGCTGCTCGGCCCAGATCCCCATCGTGGCTGTTCCCAGGATGATCGTGCCGCTCAGCTGAGTCATCTACACCGGTCCTTGATCGGCGACCGGCCACGGGGCCGTGGAGTTCTCACGTACGAGAAGGTACCCCCACGCGTGCGTCGCAGATGAGGACATCGAGCCGTCGTTGTGGAACGGTCGCCACGTGACGGCGATGGTCGCAGGGACGAAGTCGACCTCCTGCGGCGCCTCGTGGCCCGACCACCCAAGCTGCTCGGTGCGCGGCGCCCCCCAGGTCCGAACGACCAGCGACCGCACGTCACCGCACCACATCGCGGTCATGTCGGCAGCGCCGGGCGTCGAGAGCTTCTTCGCGGCGGAGCAGTCATGGGCGTTGAGCGCTGCCACGTACGCCGTGGCGACCTCCATCGGCCGGAGCTGGTCGAGGTTCCCGTGGCCGCGACGATGAGCAGCAGGGCCAGGCAGACGCCTGCGGCGAACGTCAGCAGGAGAACGGCGACGTCGAACGC
>JAYUEA010000075.1:0-2453 GCA_043739465.1 Propionibacteriaceae bacterium | reverse complement strand
TGATGATGCAGCTCGGCGCGGACGGCGTCTTCGTCGGCTCGGGCATCTTCAAGTCCGGCGAGCCGGCGAAGCGGGCGGCGGCGATCGTCAAGGCGACGGCGCTGTTCACCGACCCCGAGGTCATCACCGCGGCGTCGCGCGGGCTCGGCGAGGCGATGGTCGGCATCTCGGTCGCCGACGTTCCCGCGCCGCACCGCCTGTCCGAGCGGGGCTGGTGAGTCGCCCGCGAGTCGGTGTCGTCGCCCTGCAGGGAGGTGTCCGCGAGCATCTCGAGCTGCTCGCATCGCTCGACGCCGACCCCGTACCGCTGCGTCGTCCGTCTGACCTCATCGGTCCCGACGGGTTGCGGGTCGATGCCGTGGTCCTTCCCGGTGGCGAGTCGTCGACGATCGACCGTCTGCTGCGACTGTTCGAGCTGGCCGGGCCCTTGGCCGAGGCGATCGCCGCGGGTCTGCCTACGCTCGGTACGTGCGCGGGGCTGATCCAGCTGGCCGCACACATCGAGGACCCAGCCCCGGGACAGACGGGTTTTGGGGTGCTCGATGTCGCTGTACGGCGGAATGCGTTCGGTAGGCAGATCGATTCGGCCGAAATCCGCTTGGAGACCAGTTGGGGTCCTGCACAGGTCGCGTTCATCCGCGCACCCGAGGTCGTCTCGTACGGGTCCGCCGTCACGCCGATCGCCACCTTGCACGACCGCGTGGTTGCTGTGACCCAGGGCGCGATCACAGGCATCGCCTTCCACCCGGAGCTGACCGGAGAGACCTTGTTCCACCGACGGTTGCTCGACGGGGTCCAATGACCTCATCCGGCATCCAGCGACACGATCTCGAGGCCCAGGTCGCGGAGCTTGGCGAACAGCCCGTGCAGTTGGGCCTGGTCGGCGACGAGGCCGCTCACGGTGGTCGAACCGTCATCCCCTGTGACCAGCGTGAAGCCGTCGAACCAGGCCGCCCAGCTGTCGTCCAGCCGGCCGGCGACCCGGATGCGATAGCCGCGTGGAGCCGGCAGAGTCCCCGTCACGGGAGCCCGCTCGACGGTGCGAGCACGGCAGGTCGGGCTCCTCTCGCCCGAGGCCTCCGGCGGATCACGACTTCCGCCACGGCAAGGTTGATCACCCACGCCGCAGTCATGCCGAGGTCGTGGATCATCACGCCGCCCGCGGGCAGTGCAGCCGTGATCGCGCCGGTGAACACCTGGGTTCCGGCCCCCAGAGCCAGCGCATAGGCACGGGTCATCCAGGCACGGTGATGGGGAACATCACACCGTCTGATCGCCCGGAGGCCCAGCAGGACGCTCGCGGCCATGGCGGTACCGACGGCAAGGCGGGTGACGTACAGAAGACCGCCGCTGCCGACCTTCAGGGGATAGGACGCGGTGATCCACAGCCCCGAGAACGCGACGACAAGGCCGAGCAGTACGAGCAGTCGCCCGGCTCTTCGGTGCCAGGCGGGCCACCGTCGACGCAAGGATGACGAGAACTGGAAGGCACCGAGGATCGCGTACGGGACCACGCTGAGGATGTGCACGATCACCGGGACCGGGGACACGTCGATGCGTGGGTCAGTCGGCATGAGGCGCGGACCGCCGGCGAGTCCGAACAGCCTTAGGAAGCCGCTCAAGGCGGGGACGAGGCTGAGGGCGACCAGGGCGAACGGCACCCACCGGGCCGCAGGGGCCCGGTGGGTGCTGGACGGGATGGTGGTCACGAAACGGCGACCGAGACGCGGGACTCGGTGGCCTGGGGGACGGCTGCGGTCCGGCCACGGCTCGTACGCCACAGCGACCAGCCGAGCGAGATCATGGCCAGGCCCGTGGGGACGGCGAACAGGCGCTGGTTGATCATCGGCAGCAGCGGGATCGCTGCGCTCAGGGGGGTGGCGACGGCGAGGAGGATCGAGCCCCAGCGGGTGAGCACCTTGGCGCGGAAGAGGGCGATGCCGAAGACGAGGCCGCCGGCCATGTAGCCGAGTCCGACCAGGGTGTTCAGGGGAGCCAGCAGGCCGATGTCCTGGGTCGCGGTGCCGCCCGTGGCGACGGCGAGCACGCTGCTGACGTACCCGGGAGAGCTGCTCGCGATCGCCGGCATGATGACGAGCCCTGCGACCTCGACGGTGAGCATGGTCAGGAAGCCGAAGCCGAGGATCAGGTAGCCGAGCAGCCCGAGCACGCCGTTCTTGCGGACCTGCGACAGGAACATGCCGGCGATGCCGGTCAGCGTGAGGACCGCCATGGCGATCTTCATGCTCTGCCGGACCAGGTACTCCGTGGTCGTGACGAAGGCGAGGTCCACGGGCGGGTGGTTGATCTGGACGGCGATGAACAGCAGGCCACCGGCGACGGCGCACAGACCGGCCGCCCGCGTGAGCGATGTGGTGGTGAGGGACATGTCCGGCTCCTTGGTTCGAGTGGTCTGCGGCGGCGCCGCGGCGACTGGTACGAACCTACGAACG
>JAYUEA010000074.1:0-2453 GCA_043739465.1 Propionibacteriaceae bacterium | reverse complement strand
CGGCATCGGTCGGTCATCGGCGACGCGCAGGCGGCCATCGGCATCGGCGCCTTCGCGGGAATGCTCTACAACGGAACGACGTACGACCGCCCACGCTCAGATGGCGTCACGGGCATGGCCGGTGTCGGCGGTTCTGTTGCCAGTGGTGCCACCGATGCCGGTAACCCGGTCAAGATCGGTGGCCTCGCGAACGCCAGTGCCCCGGCCGGAGTGGCCTCTGGTCAGCGGGTGGCTGCGCGGTACACGCTTCGTGGACAGGCTCATACCGTCATCTCGGCGGACGATGCTGGCGGAGCTGTTGTTCAGGTTGCCGCCGTTCCATCTGACGCAATGACCGGCCAGAACTCCCTGTGGGTCGCTGGGGCAAGCATGGTGTATGCGGGCGGCAGCTGGTCGAGGATGCGGTCGGTTACCGACCTTGACGCTTCCCCGAACGTCGATAGCGGCGTCCTCGCGGCAGGGGCTGGTCCAGGCTATGACCGCAAGCGGAATCCGGCTGGCGTGGCTGCGAATAGCACCGCCAGCGCGGTCACGGTCACGGTGGATGGCGCAGATGTCATCACGTTCGCCTTCTCGACCATCGGCGTCACACCGGGCTCGATGATCTTTGAGGCCAGCGACGACGACGGCACGACATGGGCGACCCACGGCTCGGTCCTGAAGCTGGTCACTGAGACATGGATCAGCGGCGCCTTCGTGCCAGCGGTAGGTGACCGCTACATGCTTCGTACGACCGGCCATCGCCAGGTCCGGGTCAGGGTCAACGCGGTCTACGCCTCAGGCACGGTCACCGTCCTGTGGACCGGCGCATCGGGCACCGGAATCATCAAGGCGATGGACCTCGCGCCGCAGCCGCACAACATCGGCCAGACGATCCTGAACTACCAGAGCGCCTCGCTCGGCGTCTCGACCTCGCTGCTCGCCATCGCGCTGACGGCTGGCAAGCGGGTCTACATCACGGCGAT
The DNA here is from genome assembly GCA_043739465.1 of Propionibacteriaceae bacterium. Classification (GTDB taxonomy): domain Bacteria; phylum Actinomycetota; class Actinomycetes; order Propionibacteriales; family Propionibacteriaceae; genus Fen-668. The sequence goes on along the minus strand of JAYUEA010000074.1, from coordinate 1,488 downwards.
CCGGGTCAGCGAGGGCGGGACCGTCGCGGGCTCTATCGCCATCTACTCGGGTGCCGGAGCCTTCACCGAGGGCACGAGCCCGACGGCGTTCTTCTCGGAGTTCGCGCCATCTGCCACCTCTAAACCGGGCGCTATCCTCACGTTCCCGGTGCCGTGGTCGAGCGTCAATGCCGGAGAAGACATCCGCATCACCACAGTCGGGCTGACCGCCAGCCACGTGATGATCCAATATTACGTGGCTTAGATGGCCATCGCCTTCCGCTCCGCTATTGGCTCGAATAACGGCTCGGGTGCGACGACGATCACGATGACCGTGCCGACGGGCGTGGTCGACGGCGACATCCTCGTCATGGGGATTGACTGCCGTGCGTCGAGCGGGATCGTGTTGCCCTCCGGCTGGACCGCGCTCACCGGGCAGAACGACGGAGTATCCTCGGCCTCCAGCACCTACTGGCGACAGGCGTCGAGTGAGCCTGCGTCCTATTCGGTCACCCTGCCCGCCAGTGTCAAAGCATCAGGCACAATGATCGCGCTATCGGCAGGCGCGGCTACTGCGCCTGTCGCCGCGCAGTTCGGCTCCACCCAGAACGCATCGAGCGTAGCCGCAGGAGCGCCCGCGCTCGGGGCATGGACATCACAGAACGGCATTGATCTGTACTTTGCGGGCTGGTCGGTCGGCGGCGATGTTCTGACGGGCATTGCCCCTGCCAGCTACACGAACGCGGCCAGCAGCCAATCCACGCTCGGGCTCGCCAACACCCGGACGCAGAGCGTCGTCGCCTACCGTGCCCTGAGCGCCGTGACCACGGTCGGCGCAATCACCGCCTCGGACACGACGGCGGCGATCAATACGGGCCAGCACATCTTCATCTTCGAGAGCCCGATCCTCCTCATCCAGCAGGCCGGTAACGCGGCAACCACGACCTCGCTCGTCGTCACGCTGGGCGCCGCTCCCCAAGTTGGCAATGCCCTGTTTGCCTTCGTGACCGACACACTAGGCGTCACGGGGATCACGGGCGGCGGCGTCACGTGGACCAACCTTGTCTCGGCGGGTGGCCAGTACGGCTCCGCGATCTGGGGTGGATTCGGTTCAACTGGCGTCGGGACAGCGATCACGCTCACCACGGCTAGCACCACGATTGCCGCGCAGGTGGCCGAGTTCTCGGGCGTCGGAGCATCTGACCTCACTGCCGTCCATGGTCAGACTGTCATCAACCCGAACGTGGGGCCGCTCACCCCGAACAACGCCGTGACACTGGCACTCGCGAATATGGGTTGGAACACCGCGGCGACGGTTGGCGTGGCTGGTGGCGGCTTCATCAACCTAACCCAGCAAGTGACCGGTACGACGAAGGTGCAGGGAGCGTACAAGGTCCTAGCGGCCATCGCGGCCCAGACAGCATCGTGGACGTTCTCGGTGTCGACATCCGCCGACGAAGAGATGGTCTTCACCAACGCTGCGCCCGCCGCCGGGAACCCCGATCCGCT
>JAYUEA010000073.1:0-7405 GCA_043739465.1 Propionibacteriaceae bacterium | reverse complement strand
CGCGTGGCCGAAATCCATGGACGCTTGGCGAGCCCCGGGCCCGCAGCTCGCGGCGTTGCCGAAGCTCGTCGTACGACCCGGTACGCCTGCGCTCCGGCTCCTTGCGATGTACGAAGGGGGACCACGCCAACCGCGAACAGATTTCGGCCACGCGACACGAGGGAATCCGCGAATCGCCGATTGGAACTTGCCATGCCCGGCCCGGTAAGGTTGTGCGCTGGTGTCACCAAACCCGTCCGCCTCGTCGAAGGGGTACGCACTTGCCTCACCGTCGTCAGCCTGACTTGCGCTCAGGTCTCGTCATGGAGACCCATGAGCTCGCTCGTTCTGCCGGCACGCTGAAGCACGTCAGCCGTACCGCGGAAGCGCCGGAGGATCTCGGGATCGGTGTCATCGGAGTGCCGAAGGGCTCACCGATCGCCCTCGAGCTGCGGCTCGAGGCGGTGGGCGAAGGGGTACTGGTCACCGGGACCGCAGTGGTCGAGCTGGCCGGGGAGTGCACACGCTGTTTGAAGCCGATCTCCGATTCGTTGGAAGTCGACATCCAGGAGCTGTTCTACTACCCGGGCAACGAGCCTGACGACGAAGCGGCGCGGAACGAGGGCGAACGCATCGACCTCGAGCCCGCGCTCCGCGACGCCGTGGTGTTGGACTTGCCGTTCACGCCGCTGTGCACCGACGATTGTCTGGGGATCTGCCCGACCTGCGGCGCAGATCTCAACGACGATCCTGACCACGGGCACGACGACGACATGGACCCCCGCTGGGGCGATCTGCAGCAGTGGTCGGCCACCCAGGACCAGCAGTAACGCCAGGCACGATGCCTGGTCGATAAGAGGAGTGACAGATGGCGGTTCCCAAGCGGCGGTTGTCGCGTAGCAACGTGCACTCGCGCCGATCGCAGTGGAAGGCCTCGCTGCCGACCCTCGCGACGTGCAGCAACCCGGCGTGCAAGGCGCAGCACTTGCCCCACACCGCGTGCCCGACGTGTGGCCAGTACGGGGCCAAGGGTGCGCGTCGACAGGTGCTCGAGGCCTGAGCCTCGGGCGATGAGCCGCGTGCTCGCCGTCCTTACCGAGCTGGGCATCGAATGTGATGCCCAGCTGTACAGGCTTGCCGTCACGCACCGCAGCTGGGCGTACGAGAACGGCGGCGTCCCCACCAACGAGCGTCTCGAGTTCCTCGGCGACGCGGTGCTGGGCATCGTCGTCACAGAGCACCTGTACCGCACGTTCCCCGACGAGCCGGAGGGCATCCTCGCGAAGCTCCGGGCCGCCGTCGTCAATGCGCAGTCGCTCGCAGCGGTCGCCCGTGGGCTCGACCTCGGCGAGGACCTGCTGCTGGGGCGTGGGGAGACCTCGACCGGTGGTCGCGCGAAGGCCTCGATACTGGCCGACACTCTCGAAGCAGTCATCGGCTCGGTGTTCCTGACGCACGGCATCGAGGCTTCCGGGCTCTTCGTCCACGCGTTGTTCGACCCCGTGATCGACGAGGCGGCCACACGGGGTGCCGGCCTCGACTGGAAGACCAGTCTCCAGGAGATCTCTGCCAACCTCGTGCTCGGAGTTCCCACGTATGCCGTGAGCGAGTCCGGCCCCGACCATGACAAGCGCTTCGAGGCTTACGCGCTCGTGGGCGACCTGCGTTTCGGACCGGGTCGCGGCCTGAACAAGAAGCAAGCCGAGCAGGAGGCTGCCGCCTCGGCGTTCACCGCACTGAAGGAGCTCGCCGACGCCGAAGCCGCCCCGAGCGGCAGCGGTGCCTGAGCTGCCCGAGGTCGAGACCGTACGGTCAGGCCTCGCCGGCATCGTGACGGGCCGCACGATCGTGAGCGGTCGCGTGCTGCACCCGCGACCTGTACGACGACACGTCGGCGGCCCGGAGGACTTCGAGTCCGTACTGGTCGGCCGGACCTTCGCCGAGCCCAGACGGCGCGGCAAGTTCCTCTGGCTGCCCCTCACAGACGGCGACGCCGTCGTGGCCCACCTCGGGATGAGCGGCCAGTTTCGCAGCGACGTCCCCGACGCCCCGCTCGCTCCGAACACGCGGCTGGTCTGGGACCTCGACGACGGCAGGCAGCTGCGCTTCATCGACCAGAGGATGTTCGGCGGTGTCTGGCTGAGCCCCGGTGGTGCTGAGCTTCCTGCCGAGGTGGCGCACATCGCCCTCGACCCCTTCGACCCCGCCTTCGACCCCGTGGCCGTCGCCCACCGCATCGTGCTGCGCCATGCGGGTGTCAAGCGCCTCATCCTCGACCAGGGGATCGTGTCGGGGATCGGGAACATCTACGCCGACGAGTCGCTGTGGCGGGCGAGGATCCACTACGACACGCCGTCCTGCGACCTGTCCGTACGGAAGGTGGTCGGGCTGCTTCGGCACGCCACCGACGTCATGTCAGAGTCCCTGGCGCAGGGCGGCACGTCGTTCGACCGCCTCTACGTCGACGTGAACGGTGCCTCCGGCTTCCACGACAGGTCGCTCAACGTGTACGGGCGGGAGGGGCTGCCATGTCATCGCTGCGGCCGGCCCATCGTGCGTGAGGCCTTCGCCAACCGCTCTTCGTACCTCTGCGCATCGTGCCAACGCCGGACCACTAGGCTGGGCCGATCGTGACCGAGACCACGCGCCCGACCGCGCCCACCCACCGTTACCGCCGAACCTTGTGGCAGTTCGCCCGGTTCGGCATCGTCGGTGGGTCCGGCATCGTCGTGAACATGATCGTGGCCATCGTCATGAACAAGCTGAACGGCGGCACCAAGAACGCGCAGGTGATCCTGTTCGGTCTGGCGGGCACCCCGTACAACTTCCGGTTCACCAGCCTCGTCTGGATCGTCGCGTTCCTGATCGCGAACGTCTGGAACTTCCAGCTGAACCGCAGCTGGACGTTCAAGTCGAGCCAGCACGCGACCTGGTTCTCGGAGTTCTGGCCGTTCCTTGCCGTCGGCAGCGCCGCCGCGGCCGTCGGGCTCTTCCTCAAGGTGGCGTTCACGAACCCGACGTCGCCGATCTACCTGCCGGAGCCATATTTCCACGAGAACGCGGGCCTGCAGTCGCGTGAGTACTGGAGCCAGCTGATCACGATCGTCCTGACCATGCCGATCAACTTCGTGGTCAACAAGCTGTGGACGTTCCGCGCGGTGCGGGGCCACCGGCTCGACGCAAAGGCGGAGCAGGTCGGGGCCGACACCGGCTCGGGCGCCGAGGGCTGAACCGTGTACCTGAAGAGCCTGACCCTGCGCGGGTTCAAGTCTTTCGCGTCCTCCACCACCCTGCACTTCGAGCAGGGCATCACCTGCGTCGTCGGCCCCAACGGGTCCGGGAAGTCGAACGTCGTCGATGCGCTCGCCTGGGTCATGGGTGAACAGGGCGCCAAGTCGCTGCGCGGCGGCAAGATGGAAGACGTCATCTTCGCGGGCACGACGAACCGTGCGCCGCTGGGACGCGCCGAAGTCGTCCTCACGATCGACAACACCGACGGTGCGCTGCCCATCGAGTACAGCGAGGTCACGATCTCGCGCACGATGTTCCGCCACGGCGGCAGTGACTACGCCATCAACGGCCACTCGACCCGTTTGCTGGACGTCCAGGAACTACTCAGCGACTCGGGCATCGGCTCCGAGATGCACGTCATCGTCGGCCAGGGCCAGCTCGACGCGATCCTGCAGGCGACCCCAGAGGGGCGCCGAGGGTTCATCGAGGAGGCTGCCGGCGTCCTCAAGCACCGCAAGCGCAAGGAGAAGGCGCTGCGGAAGCTGGAGTCGACCGAGGCGAACCTGCAGCGTCTGCAGGACCTCGTGGGCGAGATCCGGCGACAGCTCAAGCCGCTCAGCCGACAGGCCGAGGTGGCGCGCAAGGCCTCGATCATCCAGGCGGAGCTGCTCGACGCCAAGGCCCGCCTGCTGGCCGACGACCTCGCACAGGCGAGGGCAGCGCTGGATGCCGAGATGGCCGACGAGGCCGCCGTCGTTGCCGAACGGTCACGGGTCGAGCAAGAGCTGGCCGAGGCCCGCGAGGCCGAGGAGTCGGCGGAGCAGGACCTCGCCGCGGCCCAGCCGAGGTTCGCCGCCGCGCAGGAGACCTGGTACGGACTGGCCGCGCTCCGCGAACGCATGACCTCGACGATCTCGATCGCCGGCGAGCGCATCCGGCACGCCGACGAGCTGCCCCTCGACGGCCGTCCTGGTCGTGACCCGGACGCGCTCGACGCCGAGGCCGCCACCGAGGCGCGCGCCGAGGGGGGTCTCCGGGCCGAGGTCACGCGTCGCGAACGCGCACTCGTCGAGGCGACCGAGCGTCGGACGGCGGCCGAGCAGGCGCACACCGAGTCTGAGTCGCGCCTCGCCGCCCTCGTACGTGCGGCGGCCGATCGGCGCGAGGGGCTGGCGCGCCTCATGGGGCACGTGGGTTCGCTCCGCAGCCGCACGGAGAACGCGGCTGAGCAGGTCACGCGGCTCACGGTTGCCCGCGACGCGGCACTCGCCCGCGCCGACGAGGCCGCCCACGCCTTCCAGGCCCTCGAGACCAACGTCGCCGGGCTGGACGAGGGCGAGCTCGGGCTCGACTCGGAGTACGAGGGCGCCGAGGCCGGCGTCACCCGTGCCATGGAGGCGCTGGCGGCTCTCCGCGAGCAGGAGCGGGCAGCCTCGCAGCAGCGTGCGGCACTCGCGGCCCGGGTGGACGCGCTGAAGCTCGGCCTGGAACGCGAAGGAGCGTCGAGCCAGCTGCTCGCGGCTTCCGACTCGGTCGGTGGGCTGCTCGGGTCGGTCGCGGCGCTCGTCACGGTCGAGGCCGGGTACGAGGCGGCCGTCTCCGCCGCACTCGGGTCGGCTGCTGACGCCGTCGCGGTCACGGACCTGGACGCTGCCCTCGGGGCGTTCGCGCACCTCAAGGCCGAGGACCTCGGGCGTGCGGGGATGCTGCTCGGAGGGGCGAAGGACACCGGCGAGAAGTGGCCGCCGCTGCCCGGCAAGGCGCGGTACGCCATAGACGTCGTCACGGCCGAAGAACCCGTGCACGGCGCGCTTCGGAGGCTGCTCCGCAAGGTGGCCATCGTCGACGACCTCCACGCCGCGCGTGGCCTCGTCCACCAGCTCGTCGACGTCACCGCCGTGACCCGGGACGGCGACGTCTTGAGCGAGTGGTTCGCCAGCGGCGGGTCCAGCGCTCGCCCGAGCCTGATTCAGGTGCAGGCCGCCGTCGATGAGGCGTCCGAGCAGCTCGCGGCGGCCCACCACGACGTCGAGCGGCTCGGGTTCGAGGTCGCCACCGCCACCGCCACGCTCGATGACGCCCAGAAGCGCCTCGACGTCGCCCTGGCACGGCTCCACGAGTCCGACGCCCAACAGAACGCGCTCGCCGAGCAGCTCGGCCAGCTGAACCAGACCGCGCGGTCGGCGCGCGGCGAAGCGGAGCGGCTCGATGCGCAGATCGCCGAGACCGACGCCGCACGGGCCCGTGACCTCGCGGCCCTCGACGAGATGTCCGCCCGCCTCGACCTCGCTTCGGCCCAGGGAGAGCTTGCCGAACCCGATCCCACCGAGCGGGACTCGCTCGCCGACGCCGTCCGAGCCGCACGCGGCAGCGAGATGGAGGCCCGACTCGCGCTCCGCACCGTGGAGGAGCGCAGCCGAGCCGCAGCGGGTCGTGCGGAGTCGCTGCGTCAGGCCGCTCAGGCCGAGCGGCAGGCCCGTGCTCGCGCCGAAGCACGCCGCGATCAGCTTCGTCGCGAGGGGGAGACGGCGAAGGCGGTGCACGAGGCGGCCTCGTACCTACTGCGGCGTCTCGACGTGTCCCGCGGTGCGGTCGCTGCCGAACGCGACGCGGCAGACCGGTCGAGGGCCGAGGCGAACGAGGTTCTCGGGCATGCCCGCGCGTCAGTCCGCCCCCTCACCAAGGAGCTCGAAGGCCTGGTCGACATCGCCCACCGCGACGAGCTCGCCCGCTCCCAGCAGAGCATGCGGATCGAGGCTCTGGGGGAACGCGTCCTGGCCGAGGTCGGCATCGAGACAGCCACCCTCATCGCCGAGTACGGGCCCGACCAGCTCGTACCTGTCCTGGTCACCGACGAGGGGCTGCCCCTCACGGCGGAGGACGAGACGCCCGAGCCGGTCCCGTACGTGCGCGACGAGCAGCTGCGTCGACTCCGGGTCGCGGAGCGCAACCTGCAGGTCCTCGGCAAGGTCAACCCGCTCGCGCTGGAGGAGTTCGACGCGATGCGGGAGCGGCACTCGTTCCTCTCGAACCAGCTCGAGGACCTGCGCCGTACTCGCCAGGACCTCCTGGAGATCGTCGACGAGGTCGACTCCCGGGTGAAGGAAGTGTTCGCGACTGCGTACGAGGACGTCGCGCGCGAGTTCGAGATCGTGTTCGCTCGACTGTTCCCCGGGGGCGAAGGCTCACTCGTGCTCACCGAGCCGGGGGAGTGGCTCAGCACCGGTGTCGAGGTCGAGGCCCGTCCGGCCGGCAAGAAGATCAAACGGCTCTCGCTGCTGTCGGGCGGTGAGCGGTCGCTGGTCGCGGTCGCGTTCCTGGTCAGCCTGTTCAAAGCCCGGCCCAGCCCGTTCTACATCCTCGACGAGGTGGAGGCGGCTCTCGACGACACGAACCTGGGCCGTCTGCTGGAGATCTACGAGGAGCTAAGAGCAACCTCACAATTGCTCGTCATCACTCACCAGAAGCGTACGATGGAAGTCGCTGACGCCCTCTACGGCGTGACCATGCGTGGGGATGGGGTGTCGGCGGTCATCTCCCAGCGACTCCGCGACGGCAGCGACTAGCGGTCTTCTCGGCGCGCCTTCTGGGTTCCCATCCGGTGATGCGCGACACTCACGTCACGCTCGCCCTGCGAAAGGTTTCTGCATGCTCTCCGCTGTCGTCACGATGACGGTCGTACTCGTGGTCATCCTGGGCCTCGCCCTGGTGGTGACCGTCGGCATCGCAGGCAAGGGCAACCGGCTGATGGGCACCCGCTTCTCCGCGCTCATGGAGCGCACGGCCGATCACCTCAACGGTGACGCCGAGCCTCCGCAGGCCCTGCTACGCCTTCTCGACGCCCGCCGCTGACCCTGGCCGCTCCACGGGTGGCCGTCGCTGTCCGTCTACGATGACCGCGTGGATCCCCTCATCTGGCTGCTGATCGCCGCTGCCGTCGTCATCGTCACCGTCCTTGCGGGCGTGGTCGTCGTCCGTCGGCGAGGGATGGCCCTGCCGCCCGTCCCCGACCGCACCGAGATCGAGTCGATACCCGCCCCGACCGAGGACTCGGCCCCCTCCGTCGCGGTGCTGCCGCGCACGGCGCCGGAAGCCTTCACCACCGGGCTCGACGTTCCCGAGGCGCCGGCGTCACGACTCGTACGGCTTCGTCGCCGGCTGGCGGGGAGCCAGAACGCTCTTGCCCGTGGGATCG
>JAYUEA010000072.1:0-2459 GCA_043739465.1 Propionibacteriaceae bacterium | reverse complement strand
TGGGCACGGGCATCTCGGCGGCGCAGCGCTCCGTAGCGATCGGGCAGCGGGTGCGGAACACGCAGCCGGACGGCGGGTTCTGCGGGCTCGGCAGGTCGCCGGTGAGCAGGAGGCGCTCACGGTCGCGGCGCGGCTCCGGCACGGGCACGGCCGACATCAGCGCCTGCGTGTACGGGTGCATCGGTCGCTCGTACAGCGCGTTCCGGTCGGCGACCTCCATGACCTTACCCAGGTACATGACCATGACGCGGTCGGAGATGTGGCGCACCACGGACAGGTCGTGGGCGATGAAGATGTAGGCGAGGTTCTGCTCGTTCTGGATGTCCTCCAGCAGGTTGATGACCTGCGCCTGGATGGAGACGTCCAGGGCCGAGACGGGCTCGTCGCACACGATGAGCTTGGGCTTGAGAGCGATCGCGCGCGCTACGCCGATGCGCTGGCGCTGGCCGCCGGAGAACTCGTGCGGGTAGCGGTTGTAGTGCTCGGGGTTGAGGCCGACGCGCTCCATGAGCGCCTGGACCTCCTTCTTGACGCCGCCGGGCGGTGTCACCTTCTGGATCTCGAACGGCGCCGCGATGATCTGACCGATCGGGTGGCGAGGGTTCAACGACCCGTACGGGTCCTGGAACACCATCTGCAGCTGGCGACGCAGGTGGCGCAGCTCCTCGCCCTTCGCGTGGGTGACGTCGCGGCCCTCGAACTCGATCGTGCCGCCCGTGGGCTCGAGCAGCTTGAGGATGGTGCGGCCCGCAGTCGACTTGCCGCAGCCGGACTCGCCGACGAGCCCGAGCGTCTCACCGGCCTCGAGCGACAGCGACAGGCCATCGACAGCCTTCACGGGCGCGCCGGGGCGTCGCAACAGCTTCTGGCTGTACGTGGGGAAGTACTTCTTCAGGTCGGTGACTTTCAGCAGGCTCACGGATCCCCCTACAGCCTCGGTGCGACGCGCTCGGCGAAAATCTCCGCGCGCTTGGGGACGGGGATGTGGCAGCGTGAGTCGTGCTTCGGGTACGACTCGAGCAGCTCCGGTACGACCTCGGCGCAGTTCACCGACGTACCGTCCATGAACGCGCAGCGCGGGTTGAACGCGCAGCCCGGGGGGACGTTGATAAGCGACGGCGGGTTGCCGGCGACCGGCACCAGTCGGTCCTGCTTGAGCCGGTCGAGCCGTGGCATGGACGACAGCAGGCCCCACGTGTACGGATGGTCGGGCTGGTGGAAGAGGTCATCGACCTCGGCGTACTCCACGCACTTTCCGCCGTACATGACCAGCACGTCGTTGGCGATCTCCGCGACGACCCCGAGGTCGTGGGTGATCATGATGATCGCCGAGCCGAACTCGGCCTGCAGGTTACGCATCAGGTCCAAGATCTGAGCCTGTACGGTCACGTCCAGGGCCGTCGTCGGCTCGTCGGCGATGAGCAGCTCGGGGTTGTTGATGAGCGCCATGCCGATCATGGCCCGCTGGCGCATTCCTCCCGAGAACTCGTGCGGGTACTGGTCGTACCGCCTGTCGGGGTTCGGGATGCCGACGCGGCCGAGCATGTCGACGACGTGGGTCTTGGCCTGCTTCTTGGTGAGCTTCTGGTGCACCCGGAGGGCCTCGACGAGCTGCTGGCCGATCGTGTAGTACGGGTGGAGCGAGCTCAGCGGGTCCTGGAAGATCATCGCCATACGGTTGCCGCGCAGGCTGCGGAGCTCCTCGTCGGAGACCTGGAGCAGGTCCTCGCCGTCGAGCCAGATCTGACCGGAGACCTTCGCGCGGGTGCCGCGGTGCAGGCCCATGATGGCCAGCGACGTCACCGACTTGCCCGAGCCGGACTCGCCGACGATCCCGAGCGTCGTGCCCTTCTCCAGGTCGAACGAGAGCCCATCCACGGCCTTGACCACGCCGTCGTCGGTGGGGAAGTGCACGTGGAGGTCGTTGACCCGCAGGAACTTGTTGGGCGCACCCTCGGTGTGTGACCGGGTGATGCGGGGTCCTGTGCTGTCCAGGAGCTCCGTCGTCGGCTCCAGCTCGTTCGCGGTACTCATCAGCCGACCAGACTCACGCGCGGATCGATGAAGCCGTACATGATGTCGACGATCATGTTGGCGAGCACGATGAACGTCGACACGATGAGGACCATCGCCACGATGACCGGCAGGTTCATGACGGTCACGCTCGTGACGGCCAGGAAGCCGAGGCCGTGCATCGAGAACACGCTCTCGGTGATGATCGCGCCGCCGAGCAGGCCGCCGAGGTCGAGGCCGGCGGCGGTGACGATCGGCGTCAGGGCTGCGCGCAGACCGTGCCGGATGATGATCGGCCAACGCCCGAGGCCCTTGGACATCGCCGTACGGATGTAGTCCTCGCTCATGGTCTCGATCATGTACGCGCGAGTGAGCCGGACGTAGCTCGCGGCGAAGATGCACGCCAGCGTGAGCCACGGCAGGATGAGGTTGTGCGCCCATTCCAA
>JAYUEA010000071.1:0-2465 GCA_043739465.1 Propionibacteriaceae bacterium | reverse complement strand
TGGCGATCAGGACCTTGCCGACTGCTGCGAGGCCGTACCCCACGCCGATCAGCGGACGTTTACTGAATCGATCGCTGAAAAACCCCGAGGCCAACTTCCGGTCTCAGACTCTCCAGCCGGAACACCGGCTAGTTACTGATCTCGCACCCGCATCGCGACCTGGACATGCGATCACATCGTTAACTTGGCGGCCACGCTTCGCGCGGGCCGCATCCTCGAGCTGACGCATAGCCGCGATGGGTGTGGTTCTTGTCCGGTGATGGATCGGCGAGCTCAATCCGGATGCCACGTTCCCCTGGCGAGCTGATGACGGTGGGTCGCATGTCCACCACGGTCTTGGGACGCAAAGCGATGTTCAGACGCCGAATTTGTCCCTCAGCGCGCCGACGAGGGTACGGGCCGCCGAGATCGGGGTGAAGGCTTTGGCTGCCTGGGTCAGCGCCATCTGGGAGGAGGCGTCGAGCTCGAGGTCGGCGGCGGCGACGTTGAACTCGAGCTGCTCGACGCTGGACGCGCCGGGGATGACCACGACCTGGGGCAAACTGAGCAGCCAGGCCAGCGCCACCTGCGCAGGCCTGACGTCGTGGGCGTCGGCGACCTGACGCAGCGTGTCCAGCAGCGGTGCGATCCGGCGCAGGTTCTCCGTGCCGAACAGCGGGTTGGCCGCCCGCACCCCGCCGGGCCGGTGGTCCACGGTGTACCTCCCGCCGAGCAGTCCCTGCGCCAGCGGGCTGTAGGCGATCACTATGCGGTTCTCTCGTTCGGCGAACGGCACAAGGTCTGCCAGCGGGCCCGGGTGTGCCAGCGAGAATTGGACCTGGTTGCTGACCACCGGCTGCCCGAGGGCGTCATCGGCTTTGCGCCATCGACGCAACGAGTAGTTCGACACTCCAACCGCACCGATCCGCCCGTCCTGCAGCAAGCTGTCCATCCCCGGCATGATCACCGAGTCGGGCACGACCGGATTGGGCTGGTGCACCTGGTAGAGCGGAATACGGCCAAGCTGCAGCCGCCGGGCGCTGGCCTGCTCGCGCTGCCGGACCACCGCAGGAAACGGGGCCACCGGAAACACCTTGCTGGCTACCACGACCCGGTCGCGGTCGGCGCCCAAGGCCTGGGCCAAGATCCGCTCGCTCTTGCCGAAGCCGTAGACCTCGGCCGTGTCGAACAGCGTGACCCCCAGTTCAAGGGCCCGCGCGACGATCTGGACGGCGGCACCCGAGGCGTAACCCTGCCCGTACCCCCACTCCCGCGACCCGAACTGCCACGTACCCAGCCCGACTCGGCTGACCTGACCCAGACCCGGCACCTCAAGAAACTTCATGCCACCAGTCTGCCCCAACACACCCGCCGCAACAGGCCCCCTGACAGCCCACAAGAACCCACCCATGACACGACCCGTGACACCGGCACGGCCCTTCACCCCGCGATCAAGAACCGGTCGACCACCACCGGTCAGGGAACGGTTTGCGGGTGACTGTTGGCCGAAGAACTCAGCTCAACCTCGACCTGATCGAATCGTCGTTTGGGGATCGTCTGCGGGACTGCTGGGCTGAGCGACGACGGGCAGTGCCAGCGAGCCTGAGCCACGGCCTAAAGACCGCATGTCATAACACTGTGGCAGGGTCCTGCCCATGGCTGACTATCGAGCAGCGTGGGTGCCCGAGCGCACCGACATGGATTGGGATGAGGCGGCTCGCATAGGTGTCGCCTGGGTGGAACGTGAGAGTGTCCAGCAGGGTCGACCTGCGTTGCTCATGACCGTCGCGAAGAACAGCCTCGGGCTCGGCAGCCTCGCGACTTTCGCCACGCGCCACGATTGGACGGCCCCTCGGTCCAGCTACCGCACCTCCGTCGCGCGCGGTCGGCCGGTGCTGGTCTATGTCCCGAACGAGAGAACTCTGCAGGTCGCTGCCGGCTATGCCCGCGGCTCCTCGCTCTGCGCGATCGAAGGCTTCGGGACGCCGTTGTCGGGGTGGGCGAGGGCGACGGGGGCCATTGACCTTCTCGGCGGGTCCGCCACCGAGGCGTTACAGCCAGAACTGACCGAGGCATTAGAGCGCCTGCACTTCTACGGAAATCACGGGTGGACCCGTGGATTCGGTCAGGACCAAGCTCGGCGCGTCCTCGAGGACTTGCGCATCACCGGTCTGCTGGACAAGACAGTCATCACCGGCGTGATGCTCGGGCGGGAGCATCACGCAGAATTGGTTAAGCGTCTCGCCGAGCTCATCGACAAGGTGGTAGCAGGACGCTGAACGTGGGCGGCGATCAGACGAGAAGTTGTTCCGGTCATGGATGGCTGACCGGTGATCGATCCCTGTACGAGAGCGACCTAACCCCCCAAGTGCCCGACCGACCGCCTGTCCGACCGTGCCACATGGCACTGAAGAAACCGTGCCGCCTTCCGCTGAAAGTCACAAGACTGCGACGGCAGTTCGGCGTTCTCACTTCCTAGGTCGCGG
>JAYUEA010000070.1:0-2468 GCA_043739465.1 Propionibacteriaceae bacterium | reverse complement strand
GTCGACACGCTGGCCGACCGCACGTTCGGCACCCTGAGCGAGGGCGAGCGCAAGCGTGTGCAGATCGCGCGGGCGCTGATGACCGACCCCGAGCTGTTGCTGCTCGACGAGCCTGGTGCGGGCCTCGACCTGGCTGGCCGCGAGGCGTTGCTGGAGACGCTGAACATCCTCGCCGACGACCCGCTGGCGCCGACCTCGATCATGGTCACCCACCACGTGGAGGAGATCCCGGTGGGCATCACCCACCTGCTGCTGCTGCGAGGTGGCAAGGTCGTCGCGGCCGGCCCGATCCGGGAGACGCTCACGAACGAGAACCTGTCACGTACGTTCGGGATGCGCCTGCAGGTCTCCGAGCAGGACGACCGCTGGAGCGCCCGCTCGGTACCGGCGGCCCGACGAGACGAGTGAGGCCCGGTGGACATCAACCTGAACGACTGGTTCGGTACGCACCTGTGGCTGCTCTGGGCGGTGCTCGCGGTCCTGTTCGTCGCCCTCGAGCTGCTCCGCCGAGACCGGACGATGCTGGCCCTCGCCGCAGGCGCGGTGGCTGCGATGGTGATGGCACTGATCGTCCGGCAGGCGTGGTGGTGGCAGATCGCCGCCGGCCTCGTGGTGTCGGTCGCCGGGACCCTCTATCTCAGCCGGCGCACGCGTCGAGGTGGTCGGCCGGAGACGGCGCCTCCGCGGTAGTCGCCCCAGCTCCGCGACGACGGGACGAGCAGCCCGAGCTCGTCGTCGTGCCGCAGCGTGCGTCGGGTGAGGCCGGTGCGCTGCGCCACCTCACCGATCCGCCACGTCCGCTCCACGCCCGGGAGCCTGACCGGGCGGCGTTCAGGCGTCGGGTACGGGTTCGGGTTCGGCGTCGCGCGCGTACCGCTGGGCGAGCACCGAACAGGCCATCAGCTGCGCCTGGTGGAAGACCATCAGCGGCAGGACCAGCAGTCCGACGCCGCCGGTGGCGAACAGGACCTGAGCCATCGGCAGGCCTGTGGCGAGCGACTTCTTGGTGCCGCAGAACTGGATCGCGATGGTGTCGGCGCGGTCGAAGCCGAGGCGGCGCGCGACGAACCATGTGATGGACAGCATCGAGGCGAGGAGCACGAGGCAGACGCCGATGAGCACGAGCAGCTGGGGAATCGTGACCTGCGACCACATGTGCTCGGCCATGCCCTGCGAGAACGCGGCGTAGACGACGAGGACGATCACGCCGCGATCGACGTACGTGAGCGGGCCCTTGTGGTCGCTGACGAAGCGAGCGGTCCAGCGGCGCGACAGCTGGCCGAGGACGAAGGGCAGCAGGAGCTGTACGACGATGTCGAGCACGGCGCCCAGTCCGATCGCACCGCGGCCGCTGCCGGCCATCACCGCGACGACCAGCGCAGGGGTCACGAAAACGCCCAGCAGGTTCGACGCCGACGCGCTGACGATGGCGCCGGGCACGTTGCCGCGGGCGATCGAGGTGAACGCGATCGACGACTGGACCGTCGACGGAACGAGGCAGAGGTAGAGCAGACCGGTGTACAGGTCAGGGGACAGCCAGGTCCCCGACAGCGGCCGCAGCGCAAGGCCGAGCAGCGGGAACAGCACGTACGTGAACGCCAGGATTGTCACATGGAGCTTCCAGTGGGCCAGCCCGCGCAGGGCTTCGCGGGGGGCGATCCGGGAGCCGTACAGGAAGAACAGCAGGAAGATCGCGGCCGTCGTGGCGCCGTGCAGGACGGTCATGGCCAGGCCGCGGGCCGGGAGGAGGGACGCGAGGACCGCCGACGCGAGGATGGCGAGCAGGAAGGTGTCGGGCCGCAGCCGTCGTAGCCAGGTCATCGTGTCCTCCGGGGGCCAGGATAGGGTTCCGCGCGTGACGGAGCGGGACGCGGACCAGCAGGTGGAGCGGTTCACGGACCCGTCCGACCCGCGCGTCGCGGACTACACCGGGCTGAGGGACGCGACGCTCCGGCGACGGGGGAGTGCCTTCATCGCCGAGGGGGAGCTGGTGATCCGGAGGGCGGTGGCCGCCGGGTACGTACCCCGCTCGTTCCTGCTGGCGCCACGCTGGGTGGAGTCGCTGCTGGACGTGTGGTCGGCGACGACGGCGACCGTGTACGTGGCCGAGGCGGAGGTGGTCGAGTCTCTCACCGGATTCCACGTACACAGGGGCGCGTTGGCGGCGTTCGAACGCGAGGAGCGGTACGACGCGGCATCGCTCATCGCCCGGTCGCGACGGCTGGTGGTCGTGGAGGACATCGTCGATCATGCCAACCTCGGGGCGATCGCGCGCTCGACCTTGGCGCTCGGCTGGGACGGGCTGCTGCTCAGCAGCCGGTCGGCGGACCCCTTGTACAGGCGGGCTGTGAAGTCGAGCATGGGCGTCGTGCTGGACCTGCCCTGGGCTCGGGCGACTGACGACGCGAAGGTGCCGGCCCTGCTGCGGGATGCCGGGTACGAGGTCGTGGCGCTCGCGTTGCGCGATG
>JAYUEA010000069.1:0-2470 GCA_043739465.1 Propionibacteriaceae bacterium | reverse complement strand
GGGACGCCATCAAGTCCAGCCTGGACAAGCTTGGCCTGCCGTTCGTCGATCTCTACCTCATCCACTGGCCGACGCCGGCTCGCGGGTTGTACGTCGAGAGCTGGCACGCGTTGGAGCGCTTCGCCGACCAGGGCCTCGCCACGTCAGTCGGGGTCTCCAACTTCCTGCCGGAGCACCTCGACCGCATCGCCGCCGAGAGTGCAACCATCCCGGCGGTCAACCAGATCGAGATCCATCCTCAGCTCCAGCAACGAAGCGTCGAACAGCGATGCCTCCGCGCCGGGATCGCCGTCGAAGCATGGAGCCCGATCGCTCGTGGAGCTCTCGTCCAGACACCGGAAGTGGACGCGATCGCCGCGAAGTACGGCAAGACGGTTGCGCAGGTCACGTTGCGCTGGCACCTCGAGCACGGGCGGATCATCATTCCCCGCACCGTCCGCAAGGAGCGCATGGTCGAGAACTTCGCCCTGTTCGACTTCGCGCTCGAGCCTGCCGAGGTGGCAGCTATCGACGCGCTGGAGGCCGGCCATCGCGTGGGCCCGGACCCCGCGACGAACAACAACATCTAGCCAGGCAGCGAATCACGAAGGGCCCTCGACGTCGAAGGTGACGAGTCGGGGGCCTTCATGACGCTCAGAGGGCTGCGGCGCCCTACTGCGTGAGCAGCTCGAGAAGATGCACAGCAGCCGCCGTCTCAGCACTCGTGGGCGCGGTGACCACCGACACCACCCAGTCTGCGCGACTGTCACCGGGAAGCTGAAGCACGGCGAGACCGGCCGCCTGCGGCTTGGTGGCGATCGTCTGCGGCACCAACGCGACGCCGAGTCCGCGATGTACGAGATCGAGCAGGGTATGGATGTCGTCCACCGTGCAGCGCACTCGCCGGTGAACTCCATGCGACCTGCAGACCTCGTCGTTGATGGAGCGCACAGCCCACGAGTCATGGAAGTCGACGTAGTCCAACCCTTCGAGGTCAGTCCAGTCGACCTTGGTCTGAGAAGCCAGCGGATGGTCGGGTGGGCACACCAGGAGAATCGGACGTCGGCCGATCTCGACCCGATCCAGCGCCCCGAGGTGATCAGAGCTGGCGACGAAGGCTGCGTCCAGCTCGCCCGCGCGCACCATGTCGAGCAGGACGTACGAGCCTGCCTGTGTGAAGTGGATGGTCACCTGGGGGTAGCGGCGATGGAAGCGCTCAAGGAGCGCCGGCACGTCCACCACGCCGAGGCATTGCTCTGCGCCGACGCGGAGCTGCCCGGACAGCTCCCGGGTGACCCGAACCACCGCATCACGGCCAGCGCTGGCCTGGCTGAGCAGCTCGCGTGCGTACGGAAGCAGCGCCAGCCCGGCGTCGGTGGGTTCGACCCGCCGTGTTGTACGGGTGAACAGGTCGCTCCCCAGCTCGACCTCGAGGCCACGGATCGCGGCGGACAGGCCGGACTGCGAGACCCCGCACAGCGCCGCCGCCCGCGTGAAGTGCTGCTCGTCGGCCAAGGCGACCAGGTACTCCATCTGTCGCAGGTCCATTGATCGCCTTTCCTTGTGAAATCGATCGCTCGCACGTGTTGGACTTCTAGAATATCGGCAGTGGCGAACGTCCGGAAGCCCGAGGAGTCACGGCTCAGCTCGAGTAGGCCTGGCTCTGGATCCTCCCCCTTCTCGTGGTCCACAACGAACACGGCTGATACGTTCTCACGGCCGCCCAGCTCGCCAGGAGATCACCCCATGCGCCGTTCGATAGTCGCTTTGCTTGCCACTGCCGCCCTCCTCTCCGCCTGTACGCCGTCCAGTTCTGGGTCATCCGCCCAGGTATCCGAGTCGTCACGGACCCCAACACCGTCGGCAAGTCTTTGACGCGGGCGGAACCACCTTGCGTTGATCAGCAAGGACAAGTACGCCTCGTGCCGGGCGTCGAGCGGAACGATGACCATGAAATGGGTCGGGGTTGTGAGTAGCCAGGAATTTGCGGCGGACCGGATCCCGGGCACGAGTGCATCCCTGCCATCAACCCTGGTCAAGGCGTCGATCCAGGTCTCAGGAGTGACGATGCCCATCGATGCGCACATGTACAAGGAGAAGGGCACCTGGAGATGGGCCATGACCGAGCAGAATCTCAAGGGTTGCAAGGTGATCTGATGGATCAGGCGGCCTCTTGCGCTGGTTCGCTGATGGCGATGCCGAAGAGCACGCGGACGCATTCCTCGAGGCTGAAGCTGGCGCCGCCGTGCGTGGGGAAGATTCGCACCGGGTCTGCCACGGCGTTCTGCGTGGCGTTCATGGCCAGGATCATGGTGAGCGAGTCGATGTCTCGCCAGGCCATGTACCCGTCAGCGTCGACGCGGCGCCCATCCGGCATCCAGAAGTCCCAGTGGTGCGCGCTTCCTGCCGGCGCGGACCCGATTCGAAGGCCTCCCTCGTGGACGAGGGTGTGGTGACGGCCGCAGAGAAGGATCAGGTTGTCGAGATCCGT
>JAYUEA010000068.1:0-2480 GCA_043739465.1 Propionibacteriaceae bacterium | reverse complement strand
CGTAGTACACCTGCACGCGGCGCTCGGTCGGCAGGCCGTTGTCGTCCCAGCCCATCGGGTAGAAGACGTGCTTGCCGCGCATCCGCTGGTACCGGGCGGTGATGTCGGTGTGGGTGTAGCTGAACACGTGCCCCACGTGCAGCGAGCCGGACACCGTCGGCGGCGGGGTGTCGATCGAGAACACGTGCTCGCGCGAGTCCGGACGCACGAACGCGTACGTGCTCTGGTCGCGCCACGTCTCGAGCCATGCGTTCTCGAGGCCCTCGAGTGCCGGCCGCTCCGGTACGCCTCTACCGGCCATCGTCGGCGCGGGCGATGTACGGGCAGCGGTATCGGTCATGGGCCGAATCCTAGGCAATCAGGGCCAACGCCAGCGAACCGCTGAGCAGGAGACGCCCCTAGCCCAGTCGGGACGAATCCGCCACGATCCGCACCGTCGACCCCCTTCAGCGCGTCCAGCGCCAGGATCGTGCCGGATTCGTTGCACCTTCCGGCCGGCAGATCCCGCGATTGTACGAACGGGCACATGGTGCAGGGGGCACGCGGGTGTAGGGAGGTGCCGCGGGGTGGCGCCTGGTGCGCGCCGGTTGCTGCCTCGTGCCGCCAGCCCCACCCAGTCACGCCAGCCGAGAGCGCGCCACGACGCGGTCGCGCGGGAGGTGGCGGAGGACGGACCGTGGAAAGGCTATCGGCCGCCACTGTGACGGAGCCCGGCCTGTACGCGTGTCGAGCCCCCCATGACCCTGCCGAGCGGCCCGTCCGTACAGGCGGCTGGGGCTCTCCCGCCTAGACTCGGGCCACGATGAACAACGATTCCCACGCTCGCGTCGTCGCGAAGCTTCTCAGCCGTCAGCCCGAACATCAGGTCGGTCCCTCGCTGGCGCGGATCCAGGCGCTCGTCGAGCTCCTCGGAGATCCGCACCGCAGCGCGCCGGTGGTGCACGTCACGGGGACCAACGGCAAGGGGTCGACCGCGATCATGATCGACGCGCTCCTGCGTGCTCAGGGTCTGCGCACCGGCCGCTACACCTCGCCGCACCTCGTCGACCTCGCCGAACGCATCCACGTCGACGGCCGCCCGGTCACCGCGGAGGTGTTCGACGATGCCTGGGAGCAGGTCCGCCCCTTCGTCGAGATCGTCGACGACATGGCGATCGACGACATGGCGATGACGTTCTTCGAGGTCATGACCGGGCTGGCGTTCGCAGTCTTCGCCGACGCGCCGGTCGACGTGGTCGTCCTCGAGGTCGGCATGGGCGGCTCCTGGGACGCGACCAACGTGGCGGACGCCACGGTCGCCGTCATCACCCCGATCGCGATCGACCACACCGAGTACCTGGGTTCCACGCTGGCCGAGATCGCGACAGAGAAGGCCGGCATCATCAAGCCGGGGTCTGTTGCGGTATTCGCCGGGCAGGCGCCTGAGGTGGCCCGGATCCTCATCGCACGGGCCGCCGACGTCGGTGCACGGTTCGTCGCCGAGGGCGTCGACTTCAGCGTCCTGGACAGGGCGCCGGGCGTCGGCGGCCAGGTGCTGCGGCTGGATTCAGCCGGCGGCATCATCGACGACGTGATCCTTCCCGTGTACGGGTCGCACATGGCGCAGAACGCGGCCGTCGCCCTCGCTGCGGTCGAGGCCCTGCACGGCGACCGACCGATCGAGCCGGAGGTCGTCACCGGGGGATTCGCGGACGTCCTCGCCCCCGCACGCCTGGAGCGCGTCCGTACCTCCCCACCCGTCGTCCTCGACACCGCCCACAACCCGGCGGCCGTCGTGGCGGCGGTCAACGCAGCGGTCGAAGCCTTCGCCTTCGCGCCCCTGATCGTCGTGCTCGGCGTCATGCGCGACAAGGACGTCCACGGCATCCTCGGCGCGCTCGTCGACGTGACGGACCACCTCATCGCGACCCAGCCGCCGGGTGCGCGTGCCCTTCCCGCCGCTGAGCTCGGGGCGATCGCAGGCGGCATCCTGGGTGAGGACCGCGTGATCGTACGCACCGATCTGTCCGATGCCATCGAGTCGGCGGTCAACCTCGCCGACGACTCCGGTCCTAGCGCCGGCGTCCTGCTGCTCGGCTCGGTCGCCCTGGCCGGCCACGCCCGGGCCATGCTCGTGACCGAGACGACGAAGGCACCCCAGGATGACTCGCTGGTGGACGCCGAGGACTCCGACTGGGACGTCCCCGCGGACCTCGACAGCACCCGCTTCGGCGGACGGGACTGGGGCAGCGACGCATGACCCTGCCCCCGGGGAGTCCCATGGAACGGGTGCTGCAGGTGTTCCTGCTGCTCGATGTCATCGTGTTCGGCCTTGTCATTCCGGGGATGATCCAGGTCTCCGACCGCAGCCTCGGGGTCAGCGTGGGGGCCGGAGGCGCCGCGATCCTGCTGGCGATCGCCGCGGCCGGGACACTGCGTCGGGGAACGATCGGGTACGCCCTCGGCTGGCTCACGCAGGTCGTGGGCCTGGCACTCGGCTT
>JAYUEA010000067.1:0-7481 GCA_043739465.1 Propionibacteriaceae bacterium | reverse complement strand
CGACGCCGGCGCCGCCGACCTCGTCGCTCGGTTGAGCACGATCACCTGGCAGCAATGGGTCGATTGGCCGCACAGTAGAGGTCGCCTCGTACGTCGCCCGTAGTGTCGCGTGTCCGAAATCCATTGACGCTAGGCGCGCCCCGGGCACGCACTTCGCTACGTTGCCGAAGCTCGTCGGACGACCCGGTACGCCTGCGCTCGGCGCCTTGCGATGCACGCACCCGGACCACGCCAACCGTGAACAGATTTCGGACACGCGCCCCTAGGATCACGGCATGGGAGGTCGCCGTGTGTCGAGAATGGCGGAGGACTACCTCAAGATCTTCTGGAACGCGCAGGAGTGGCCCGGCGGCTCCGTGTCCACGAACGAGATCGCTGAGTCCCTCGCTGTGTCGCCATCGTCCGTGTCAGCCAATCTGAAGAAGCTTGCACGCGACGGCTTGATCGACTACGAGCCGTACGGGAGCATCAGCCTCACGCCCTCTGGCCGCGAGATCGCTCTGATGGTCGTGCGCCGGCATCGCGTCCTCGAGACGTACCTGGTGGAGCGTTTGGGGCTCGGCTGGGACGAGGTGCACACCGAGGCGCACTCCCTCGAGCACGCCGTGTCAGACTTCGTCCTCGACCGCATGGACCAGGTGCTCGGCCACCCCGCCTACGACCCGCACGGAGATCGGATCCCTCGCGCCGATGGGAGTATTGCGGTGAGCGCGGAACGCAGCTCGGCTGTCCGTCTGAGCGAGATGGATCCCGGAGAACACGCACGAGTCATTCGCATCTCGGATCACGAGCCCGAGATTCTGCAGTACCTCGAAAAGCGGGAGATCAGTGTCGGGACCCACTTCCACCTGGATGAGAGGAACACGGCAGTTGGTTCCGTGTCGATCTCTCGACCGGGCGCGGCAGGTGGTCACACGGATCACGTCGAGATCGCGACCGGCGCGGCCGGCGCGGTGTGGGTCAGTGTCGACCCGCACCCGCCGGCTCCTGACTCGTGATCAGGCCGCGACTACTTCGGTGGGGTGCCGCCCAGCGGTAGCCCGGTGATCGCATCCGTGATGGCGGTCGATCCACCCGCGACTCCGGCAGCCGCCTCGTCGACAGCGGCGGTCGCGGAGTCGGCGACGTCCTGCACAGCCCTTGTGGCCGTCTCGCCGAGGGTGCCCAGGTCGACGGGAAGCTCAGGGATCTCGATCCCCAGCGCCTCCTTCACGCCGACGAACGCGTTCTTGAGTGCTTCCCACATGATGTCCTCCGTTGTTGTTGGTTCCGTGCGGTCTGGGGACGACTGCGTCGACGCCCCGAGTCATCTGCCGGCGCGGGCTGAGGCGGCGAGGGTTCCTCGGCTAGCCGCCCAGCTCCGGGCTCCGGGTCAGTTGCCGGGCTGGCCCGCGGCGCGCGCAGGGACGAGGCTGAACGCGCCCTCTTCTTCCTGTGCGTTGTGCAGGCGCAGGACCGCGTACAGCCCGTAGAGGAGTCGTCGGAGCTCGACGACGTCCTCGGGTAGGACGTTGTCGTTGTCCAGGTCGGAGAGCAGCCGACGCAGCCGGCTGACCTGGTGCTCGATCTCGGCGTGGGTACGGCTCATCGCGGCCGTCGTGTCGGAGCTGCCCAGGGCTCGGTCGACCAGGGGCAACAGACGCGCCTCGTCGGCCCGCTCGTGCGGGAGGAGCTCTCCCTCCAGACGGACGAGCAGCGTGTGCGCCGGGACGAGATCGCAGTTCTGCGTGGACAGGGTGTCAGCCACGGCTCGGATCTGCTCGACGACGGCGAGCACCGCGTCGTGCTCGACCTTGAGCCCATGAGCGATGGCGATGTCGGCTGCCGGCATCGCGATCGTGTGAACCTTGCCAGGCAGTAGGGCCAGCAAGGCGATGCCGATCGCCAAGACGTCGATGACCTCCTGGATGACCGCGCCGGCTGCTGGCGGGAGCGCACCCAGCGCGGCCGCGACCATCGCGACCAGCGACAGGCCCATGCCCACGAGGACCGCCTGCAGGGCGATGCTCCTGGACCGTCGGGCAATGAGGATCGCGTCGGCGAGAGCATCGAGGCGATCGACGGTCAGTACGACGTCAGCAGCTTCCGAGGACGCGGTCGCGCCCCGCGACGCCAGGGCCACGCCGACCCCCGCGGCAGCCAGCGCGGGGGCGTCGTTGACGCCGTCACCGACCATGATCGTCGGGGCATGAGCGGCCTCGGACTGAATCGCGGCGAGCTTGTCGGCCGGGTCGCAGTCGGACAGCACTGTGTCGACCCCGACGATCCGCCCCACGGAGTCGGCGATGTCGGCCCGGTCGCCGGTGACGAGGACGACCCTGCCGATCCCCGCCTCACGCAACGCGCGGACCATTCGCGGCGCATCGGACCGGATCGGGTCCTGGAGGAGGAACGCCCCTGCCGGCGCCCCGTCGATCGCGACGAACACGGTGAGCGAACTGTCCAGGTTCGCGCGCCGGAGCACTTGCCGCACCCATGCGGGATCCGTCTCTTTGACGATCCACTCCGCCTTGCCAACCCGCACCTCGTGGCCGTCCACCCGCCCGCACAGACCGTACCCATGCACCTCCTGCACGTCCTCCGGCATCGCCAACGTGAGGTTGCGGCGGGTCGCCGCGGTGACGATCGAGCTGGCCAGCACATGCGGGGACACCTGGTCGAGCGAGGCCGCCAGGCGGAGGACCTCGTCGGCATCCACATGGTTGCTGGCTGTGACGACGTCGGAAAGGGTCGGCTGTCCCTGGGTCAGCGTGCCCGTCTTGTCGAAGAGGATGACGCGCCCGGCAGACAGCCGCTCCAGCGCCCCGCCGCCTTTGACGATGACACCGATGTGCGCGGCGCGAGACAGCCCGGCCATGATCGCGATCGGTGCCGCCAACAGCAGTGGGCACGGCGTCGCGACGACAAGGACAGCAACCGCGCGTAGCGGGTCCCCGCTGAGCGCCCATGCAACGCCGGCAAGAAGCAGGGTGAGGGGAACGAACACGACGGCGATCCGGTCGGCAGCGCGCACGAATGGTGCCGACGACGCCTGCGCCTGCTCCACGAGTCGCACCACACCCGCGTACGTGGACTCCGCCGCCACCGAGGTCGCCACGAGTTCTATCGGCGGCCCAGCATTGACCACGCCGCTGCGCACCTCGTCCCCCGCAGGTCGCTCGACCGGCAAGGACTCCCCCGTCAGCGCCGCTTCGTCCAAGATGCCACCCGAGACGAGACGCCCGTCCACCGGGACGACCTCCCCAGTGCCTACCAGGATCCGGTCGCCCCTGGAGACCTCGTCCACTCCGACCTCGACGACACCACCCTCCAGACGACGCCGGGCGGTGCGCGGTGCCCGCTCGACCAGCAGGCTCAGCTCACGCCGGGCCCGGGCTGCCGCCCTCGCCTCGAGCAGCTGGCCCGAGGCGAGCATCACCGTGATCATCGCCCCGGCGAAGGGCTCGTTCACCCACAGGGCTCCAGCCAGCGCGAGGAGCGCGATGATGTCGACGCTCGGCTCGCGGCGGCGGATCGCACCCACCGTCCAAGCGATCGAAAAGACCAGGCCGAGCACAGTCCCTGCGACCCACAGCGACGTCGACACCGTCGCAGCACGCAGCAGCCACGCGGCACCTCCGCCGAGCAAGAGCACGGCGGAAGAGGCGAAGAGGAGCAACTGCACACGATCACGAAGCCAGGTCACATGGACAGTCTGTGAACGCGGCCGGCCATGTGTCTACGCGCAAGGGAAGTTGTGGCGTGCCTCATAGGGCAATCCACGGTTCGCACACGCCAGATGCCGTCGGGTCAGAAAGGTCTGAAAGACTCGGCGACATGAGTTCCAGACCCACCTCGGATCAGTGGAGCACGTGGCACGCATCGTAGAAGTCGCGACCGCTCGCCTGGTCCGGACGTTGCACACGCCGTTCGTGACGTCCCTGCGTCGGACCAGCCAGGTCGTCAGCGTGGCGGTCAGGCTGACCGACGCGGAGGGTCGTACGGGCTTCGGTGAGGGCCCGCAGGTGTGGCGGGTGACCGGTGAGTCGCTGGAGAGCATCGAGACGTGCGTTCTCGGGCCGCTGGCCGACGTCCTGCTGGGTTGGGACCCGGAGACTGAGCCGATGTCGTACGCGCACGGCGCGCTCGCCCATGCCGTCGTCGGCAACGGAGGTGCGCGGGCGGCCGCCGAAACAGCGGTTCTCGATCTGTTGGCTCGTGGGGCCGGGGAGCCACTCGCGCGGTTCGTCGGAGGCCACACTCTCTCGATAGCCACCGATGTCACGATCGCGGCACAGGGAGACTTCGCGGACGGCGTCGACGCCTCGGGATTCGGCCAGGTGAAGGTCAAGGTGGGTCTGGACCCTGCCGATGTGGAGAGGGTCGTACGGATCGCGCGCGAGGCACCGTCCGTACCCGTCCGCATCGACGCGAACCAGGCCTGGGACCTGGAGACGGCGGCCGGGGCAATCGAAGGGTTGCTCGTCGCCGGCGTGGACCTCGAGTTCGTCGAGCAGCCGCTGCCTGCCTGGGACCTCGTGGGTCACGCAGAGCTGCGGCGACGGTTCGAGGTGCCGATCGTGCTCGACGAGTCCGTGTTCACGCTCCACGACCTCCACAGGGCCCTCGACGCGGGGAGCGGGGACATCGTCAACATCAAGCTCGCCAAGTGCGGCGGCATCGGCGCAGGGCTGGAGATCGCGCACGAGGCGACAGCCGCCGGCCTCGAGGTCATGGTCGGGTCGATGATGGAGTCGGAGCTCGGTGTCTCCGCCGCGGCAGCCCTGGCGACTGCGATCCGCGCCGACCACGTCCACGACCTCGACGCCGCGTGGTGGTCCATCGAGGGGACGGATACCGGCACCCCTTACCGGGACGGTCGGATCCTTCTCGACAACTCCCCCGGACAGTCGCACGCCCAGGCCCGCGTCATCCCCGACACTCTGCTGTGGAGCGCTCGCACGCGCACGGCCGGTGAGCGCCCGCGTACAGGCGGAGCGTGAGGTCGCCCATCGAGACAAAGGAGTCTCCTTATGACTGATTACGTCCTCGTCCACGGCGCATGGCACGAAGGGTGGTGCTGGCGGTACGTGGCCGACCGGCTCGCGGCACAGGGGCACCGGGTCTTCACTCCGACACGCTCACGGGGCTCGGCGAGCGGTCCCATCTCCTCACGGCCCACGTCGGCCTCGACACCCACATCGCCGACGTCGTCAACGTCATCCGCTGGGAGAGGCTCTCGGACGCTGTGCTGGTCGGGCACTCGTACGCCGGCTACGTCGTCAGCGGAGCCGCCGAGCAGATCGCGGCATCTCTGAAGGCGGTCGCCCTCCTCGACGCGTTCATGCCCGTCAACGGCGGCGCCATGATCGACGACACCACCCAGGGCCTGCGCGACGCCATCGCCTCCGCCCCGCTGACCGGCACCATCGCCCTCCCCGGCTTCCCTGCCACGGCGCTCGGCTGCACCGGCGCGGATGCGGAATGGGTCGACGCGCTGTGCACGCCGCACCCGATCAAGACCTACACCGACCGGGCCTGGGTGACCGGAGCCCTCGAGACTGTACCCAGGAAGCTCTTCATCCGTACGGCGTTCGCGGCCGGCAACCTCGAGGACACCGCGTCGCAGGTGACCGGTCGGCCCGGCTGGGAGGTCGCGCGCCTCGCGTGCGGCCATGACGCGATGGTCGCCGACCCCGAAGGGCTCACGGCACTCCTGGCGACGCTCGCTTGAGGCCTTCCGGCGTCAGGCCTTGACGCGGATCGTCAGCGCCCAGACCGACGTGTCGGAGGTGAAGGCGCCGTCGTAGCGGGCGTCGTCGAAGACCAAGGACCCGCCACCTGACGCGGTGATGGTCCAGCCGTACGAAGGCAGCGTCTCGGTCAG
This sequence comes from Propionibacteriaceae bacterium, assembly GCA_043739465.1. Lineage (GTDB taxonomy): Bacteria > Actinomycetota > Actinomycetes > Propionibacteriales > Propionibacteriaceae > Fen-668. The sequence continues at coordinate 1,615 of JAYUEA010000067.1, read as the reverse complement.
CGTCTGCAGCACCGAGTCCGCGGAGTTCGGCTTGCCGATCGCGGTGATCACGTTCCCCTGGTCGACGCGCCGGTCGATGGCCGCGCCCATCGGCAGCAGGACCCGGTCTGCGGGACCGTTCTTCCAGCCCAGGCTCGCCATGGTGACCGTGCCGGACGGCAGCGCCTTCTGCGCACTCGTGCGCGACGACGCGGAGGATGACGATGTCGGACCGGCCGCTGAGCAGCCGGTCGCCAGGACGGCGACGCCGAGGAGGGCGACGACGGCCCGAGGCAGGTGATGCACGCGCCCACCGTAGTGGCCCCGCCATAGGGTCACGACCACTCCCCCGCGCGGCGCGGGCTCGACATCCGCCCCCTTTGTCGTCGGCCACCGATAACCTTGCGGCGATGGACAGCGCTGACCTGCACGCCGTGACCACGCCCGAGCCCCACGAGGCTCCGGTGGCTCATCGGCATTCCCGGCTGCCTGCGGTCGTACGAGCCCTGCGGCCCAAGCAGTGGATCAAGAACCTGCTCGTCTTCGCCGCTCCCCTCGCGGCCGGCCGGGTCTTCGACCCTGCCGTGCTGCTTGACACGCTGCTGGCGCTCGTCGCGTTCATCGGCATCAGCTCGTTCGTCTACCTCGTCAACGACAGCCGTGACGCCGCCGAGGACCGGCAGCACCCCACGAAGCGCTTCCGTCCGATAGCTGCCGGAGAGCTGTCCGTACGGTGGGCGCTGGTCCTGGCCGCGGTGTGCCTGGCGGGCAGCCTCGCGCTCGGCTTCTGGACCTCCCCCGGACTGGGCGTCGTCCTGGTCGTCTACGCGGTGCTGCAGCTCGGCTACACGCTCTGGCTCAAGCACCGGCCGATCGTGGACCTCACCATCGTGGCCATGGGCTTCCTGTTGCGGGCGCTGGCCGGCGGCGTCGCCAGCGGCATTCCGCTGAGCCAGTGGTTCCTGCTCGTCGCATCCTTCGGCTCGCTGTTCATGGTGGCCGGGAAGCGTTACTCGGAGCTTGTCCAGCTCGGCGCCGACGCGGGGACGAGGCCGTCCCTGGCCGCGTACTCGGCGAACTACCTCCGCTTCGTCTGGGCCTTCGCGGCGACCCTGGTCGTCACCTTCTACAGCCTGTGGGCGTTCGACCAGCGCACGAAGGTGCTGTGGAACGTGCCGTGGACCGCCGTCTCCATTGCGCCGTTCACGCTGGCGATCCTCAGCTATGCCCGGAACATCGACCGCGGCGAAGCCGGAGAGCCCGAGAACGTGGTGCTGCACGACCCTGTACTGATCATCCTCTGCGTGCTGTGGCTGATCACGACCGGGCTGGCCGTCCTTACACGCCCGGCCTGAGCTCGTACATCCCGTCGTCGGCCAGCTCGACGGGAGCCCCCTTGCTGCGGGCGATCACGCCTGTGACGGTCTGCGGCATCCGTGGCTCCTTCGTGGGTGGTGGTCGACCGCTGACGGTAACGGGAGTTCGCATCGCAGACCAGCGTTCCCAGGGAAGGCGTGACCCGGCGATACAGTCACTGTGCATGCAGCAGTCACCACCGCGTCGCGACCTGCGACTGCTGCCGAAGGCCCACCTCCACCTCCACTTCACCGGCTCGCTGGACGTGCCGACGCTGCGG
>JAYUEA010000066.1:0-2488 GCA_043739465.1 Propionibacteriaceae bacterium | reverse complement strand
CCGGCGCCTCTGGCTGCGGTCACGCACGGCGTTCGTCGGCGTCTTCGCTCCGGCCGCCATCGCGCTGCTGCTGGGTGTCGTGTTCGTGGCGATCGCGTACGGCACCGGTCTGCCCTACTCCGGCACCGGACAGCTGCTGATCTGGATCGGCGTCGGCCTCGCCTTCGTGTACCTCGCTGTCGACTCCCTGCGCCGCGAAGTCACCGACCACCGCACCCTGCTGTTCGAGGAGCTCGACGACGACAAGGTCGGCGTCGATCATCTGGCCGACTGGGGCGACGAGGAGTATGAGCCGCAGGGCGAGTACGAGACCGACGGACCCACCACCGAACCCCCTGCCGAAGACACCGGACCCACCGCGGTCGACGACGACCGCACCCTGTGACACGAGTCACACCCCCTAGGAGGAGGACATCCATGGACCCGCTGATCGCTGCTGCCAAGGCATGGCGTGCCGAGGATCCAGACGCCGACACTGTCGCGCGCCTGGACGAGCTCGTCGCGGCCGCTGAGGCCGGGGACGCATCCGCACGTAGGGAGCTGGAGTCGGCGTTCGCGGGTCCTCTGGAGTTCGGCACCGCAGGGCTGCGCGGCGCGCTCGGCCCCGGCCCCGGACGTATGAACCGCGTCGTGGTCACGAGGGCCGCCGCCGGCTTCGGGCGCTGGCTGATCGCCGCCGGCCACCAGGGCGGCAAGGTCATCGTCGGGTACGACGCCCGCTACAAGTCGGCCGACTTCGCCCGCGACACCGCCGAGGTGCTGGCGGCGCAGGGCTTCGTCCCGCTGCTGCTGGAGCGAGCCACGCCGACTCCCGTCGTCGCGTTCGGGATCCGGCACTACGGCTGCGTCGCCGGCATCGTGGTCACCGCGTCGCACAACCCGGCGCAGGACAACGGCTACAAGGTCTACCTGGGCGACGGCTCGCAGATCGTGCCGCCGACCGACGGCGAGATCGCGGCCCAGATCGCCGAGGTCGCGAAGAGTCCGCTGGCGGCGGTGGCCCGCTCGGACTCGTACACGATGCTCGGGGACGACCTCGTACAGGCCTATGTGGCGCACGCGGCCACCCTCGTGCCGACGGGTCTCGACGTGTCCTGGGCCTACACCGCCATGCACGGCGTCGGCGCCCGGGTCATGGAGGCCGTCGCCGCCGCCGTCGGCCTGCCCGCGCCTGCTGTCGTCGCCGCCCAGCACGACCCCGACCCCGCGTTCCCGACGGTCGCCTTCCCGAACCCGGAGGAGCCGGGCGCGATCGACCTCGCGCTGGTGGTCGCGCGTGAGCATGACGTCGACGTGGTGGTCGCCAACGACCCCGATGCTGACCGCTGCGCAGCCGCAGCCGTCATCGACGGGGACTGGCGGATGCTCACCGGCGACGAGCTCGGCACCGTGCTCGCCGACGACGCGCTGCGGCGCGGTGTGACCGGCGTCTACGCGAGCAGCATCGTGTCGAGCTCGCTGCTGCAGCGGCTTGCGGAGGCGCACGGGCAGCCGTACCAGGCGACGCTCACTGGCTTCAAGTGGATCGGACGCGTGCCGGGGCTGGCGTTCGGCTACGAGGAGGCGATCGGCTACTGCTGCGACCCCAAGGCCGTGCCCGACAAGGACGGCATCACCGCCGGGCTGACACTGCTGGCGCTGGTCGCATCGCTGCGCACACAAGGGCTGACGCTCGCGGACCGGCTCGACGAGATCGCCCGCACGTACGGGCTGTACACGACGGCACAGCTGGCTGTACGGGTCGCCGACCTGTCCCTCATCAGCGACGCCATGGCGCGTCTCCGGGCTAACCCGCCGGCCACGTTGTTGGGCGAGCCGATGACCGTCACCGACCTGTCGCACTCCTGCGACCTGCCGCCCACCGACGGCGTCCGGCTCGAGGGCGAGACCCTGCGCGTCGTCGTGCGGCCGTCCGGTACGGAGCCGAAGCTGAAGGCCTACCTCGAGGTACGGGCCACGCGTGAGGCTAGCCACGACGTACGGGCAGCGCGCATAGCCGCCGCAGACCGCATCGCCCGACTCCTCGCCGAGATGTCGACGGCGCTGGGCCTGTCGTGATCCGCCTCGCGACGATCGGTACGAGCGCGATCGCGCGCAGCCTGATCGAGGCCGTGGGGGTGGCCGACGGGATCAGCGTCGCCGCGGTCTACTCGCGCGATGCCGATCGGGGCAGGGCGTTCGCCGACAGCATCGGCGTGACGGCCACCTACTCAGACCTCGACGAGCTGCTGGCGTCACGCCAGATCGACGCCGTGTACGTGGCCAGCCCGAACACTGCTCACGAGGCCCAGACCCTGGCGGCCGTCCGGGCCGGCAAGCACGTACTCGTCGAGAAACCTGCGGTCACGAACGCCGAGGCGTGGGACAGGCTCTGCCGTGAGGCGCGCGCCCACGGCGTCGTACTGCTCGAGGCGATGCGTACGGAGTACGACCCAGGCCTGGACGTGATCCGGGAGCTGCTGCCGACGCTCGGGACAATCCGGCGCGT